>NZ_JBAHUR010000019.1 GCF_036689815.1 Magnetovibrio sp. PR-2
CCATATCTCCAATGGCCTTTTTGTTTTCCGTAATTGCAAGTGAAAGGCCGAGTTGGGCGAGCGGATTGACAATAGCCAGGTTTCGTCGCCCTTCAACTGTTCTTGGGACGGTATAGGTCTCAAAGTCAGTGTTTAATTTGCTTAGTCGGCGGCGTTCAGGTTCAAGATACGAGAAGTCCAATTTGCAGTATTCAGAGAAGGTCTTTGTTGTTAAGACAGGTGGTACTTCCTCCGGGAAATATGCCGTTCTAATTAGGCTGGACAGGAATTCGTTTTTGGGAAGTCGACGTGGTCTCATGCTGTAGCCCTCTGTTCCTTATCCGTACAAGCGTCACGTATTGAAGAGTTTCTAGGAGCCATTGGCAGATGATTTCGGTCAATGCGATGGTCGCCACTAACCAGCCGCTCGTGATCGAAATACACTTGTCATTTAGTACAGTTTCCCAGGTTTTTATTCGTCTTCTTACAAAATGGGTCTGGTTGATGCTTATAAGAAATTGATGTCTGCATGTGTTCGGCCACACCTTTTGATGGACTTGGCAGATTTACATGGTCATAAATGTACCTGAAAATTGCAGAAAACCAAGGCATCAATACATCCTTACAGTTGTAAGGTAAGCGTGTTGTGGATAATCAGCCCTTGTCTTGCCCTGCCATCACGAGAGAAAATTAACAAAATGATCGATTCTCTTGATGGAAGCTGCCGTGCACCTCGACACGTTGATATTGACACGCTTCAAATCCTGCAAGCTTACGAAAGTAAAGCTGCAACCTGATCTTGCGGTTCTTGTTGGTCCCAACAGTGGTGGCAAGTCAAACCTGATTGATGCTCTTCGCCTGCTGACGCCCCCGTTGAACGGGCGGCGTGACCGGTATCCTGAGCCTGATGATCTTCAGCGGGGTAGCACTGAAACCAACTTTCTGATTGAAGGGCACTTTTCCGGTCTGAGCGTGGCCCAAAAGGGGCTGCTCATCAGCGCGGTCCCCGATCCGACGCAGGACCTAGCTATATTTGGAATTCGCCATGACACAGAAGCGGGCAAGAGCGCGCGTGGGCGCTCCACCTACTGGGCTGGGAAATTCCAGGAAACAAGCCCAGAGCCCGGCTCAAGGGACTTGATCCGCCATGTCTACTTGCCGCCATTGCGCGATGCACAACAAGCCTTGGGTTCGGGGAGTGCTACGCGGGTTACCACTTTAATCCAACACTTCCTCGCGGAAGACGAGGAGGAGAATTTTAAGAACCATTATCAAAGAGACGATGCTGCCCCGCACCCTGTCGTGACTGACATAAACACCGCGATTGGCAACGCCCTTACCGATTTAACCAGTGGCGTAAGGCCACATGCTGCCGAACTGGGCTTTAAGACAGAGACCCTTTTTGATGTTGCTCGCGACCTTCGGTTCCGGATAGCCGATGCAGGTTTGACTTTGGAAGAAATCCGCATGTCGGGCCTCGGGTATGCAAATCTGCTTTACATGGCAACCGTCATCGTCGAACTGGCGAAGGCACGGGAAGCTGATCTCACATTATTCCTGGTCGAAGAGCCTGAGGCACACCTTCACCCTCAACTTCAAATGCTGGTTTTGGACTTCTTGTTGGGCCAAGCCAAGAAGTCGAGGGAACGTCCATTGGTCCCAGGGGAGCCCGAAGGCCGTATCCAAGTTATCGTCACCACACATTCCCCCAATCTGACCGCATGGGTTTCGCCCAAGCACCTTGTCGTGGTTCGACCGATTAAGGATGACACCGTTGAGCCTCCCGCGCACCGCACTGCTTGCGTGCCAATTGCGGAGCTTGGGGTGGACGACAAAACGCTGAACAAGGTGAGTCGATATCTAGACGTTACCCGATCAGCAATGCTGTTCGGCGGACGTGTTTTGCTGGTCGAGGGCATTGCGGAAGCGCTGCTCGTCCCGGTTTTTGCGAAGCACGTTGTTTTTCAGAAAGCACCTGCCTCGTGGAAACGCTTTCAAGGGGCGGTGCTTGCCTCCATTGAAGGCGTTGATTTCAAGCCCTATGTTGAGATGCTGCTTCGTCAGCACGACGGGCAGCATGTGGCGGATCACGTTGTCATCGTCACGGATGCCGATCCATCGGTTCCAGGAAACCGGCAGGACGAACTCGAAGCGCTGGCGAACTCCTTCGGATCGCGAGAGAAGCTAAGTGTGCACGTTAACCAGCGCACGCTTGAGCATGAACTTTTTTTGGCAGGCAACGAAGCTTTGTTGAAGAAGGTGTTCATTGAGATTTACCCTCAGTCCGAACATCGCTGGCAGGAAGATGTCGAGATTTTCGGGGACGATGCCTGTCGCGCTGATGCGTTTGTAGAGCTTCTTGCCGACAAGCAAACGCGCAAAGGGGACTTCGCTCAACATCTCGCGCAAATGATCCAAGAGGGGGAGGCCGTCACAGTTCCTGACTATCTTCTCCAAGCCATTAATGCGGTGGTGACGGAATGACGCTTCCTGCTTTGACCGATGAGCAACAGGCGTTCGTCGATCATGCTGGCGAGGCTTTTGTTGAAGCTTGCCCGGGCGCGGGGAAAACCAGAGCTATTGTTTCGCGAATTCACAGGCTCAGCTTAACCTTGCCCCCGCGCAAGGGGATCGCGGTCCTGTCTTTCACCAATACCGCTGTCGATGAATTCAAGGAGCGTTGTTTTTCCATAGGACTGGAAAGCTCACTCCGACACCCGGGGTTCATTGGCACCTTTGATGCGTTTATCCGGCATTTTTTCGTAATGCCTGCGGGGATACCCGGGGTGCATGCTCGGCCACACATTGTTGATAGCTGGAAAACACTTGGGATTGATGACATCCGGCTATCTGGGGAAGCTGCCTTTTATGCTGGCGTCTCTCTGGATAAATTTAGTGCAGTTGATGGGACAATTGACTTCACCAAAATAAATAATGATGCACTTCAGCGTCACGTCCAGCAGTACCAGGACCGGTTTGAAAACGCGGCCCTTGCTAGACGTAACGCACTGCGTCGAAACGGCACATTAAGTTCGGCAGATGCTCGAGTTGTAGCAATAGAAAACCTTGGCCGCGAAGGCTGGGAGCAAGCTTGGCAGGATGCTCTCTCTGCTCGTTTTTCCGAAATTATCGTAGATGAGGCCCAGGACAGCAATGACGTTGATCTAGCTTTATTGGAACTGCTTAAGGCAGGAGGAATACCCGTCACAGTCGTTTGTGATCCAGACCAAGCGATTTATCAATTTCGCCACGGAATGCCGTCTGAACTCGGGGAATTCAGGCAGACCTATTCTGCGGCCAATCAGCTTAGCTTGACCGGAAACTTTCGCAGCAGCCCAAGCATTTGCCGGCTTGCGGCCACCCTACGCGCACGAGAGGAACCCGATGACACTCTAGGTGCGAGCCGGGATATCCAAACGCCAATTCAAATACTGGAATATGGCGCATCTATCCAACCCGCTATTGGGCAGTCCTTTTCCGCTCTGGCCCTGGAGCGCGGAATTTCTATTGATCAAACGTATATCCTGTCACATGGACGTAGTGCCGCTATCCGGGCGGCGGGGAAAGGGGGCAGCACGTCAAATAGTGGAGCAAAAACGGCCCAAATGGCGGTGGCTGTTGGCGCATATTGGTCTTCAGCTGGGTCAAACAAGACACGCGAATATGCGCTCAGGACTGTTGAGAAACTCATCCTTCAACTCACGGGTATGGTCGAAGATAACCAGCCCTTGAGCAAAGCGATTGAGCGCAACAACCTAAGCGAACGAGAACTTCGTCGCACGGCACTTACTCTACTTACATCGCTACCGAAAGCTTGTGCTCACACTGATGATGGGCGCGCAACATGGCTTGAAGCCCTACGTGCCTCCACGGTGGGTCTCAATCTGGAACTGCCGCAGGGCCAAACCATCAGGAGCTTTTTTTCAAGCCGAGGCAACACAGACTGGAGCAAGGCTCTCCAGGAGAATGATCAACAGAGCTCACTCCCCTGTGCCACCGTTCATGAAGCAAAGGGGCGAGAGTATGACGCTGTCTGTTTTGTGATCCAACCCAACCGAGCGCCGCAGAACTATACGGAACAACTCTTTCATGCCTGGGAGGAACGCGAGGGCGATGAGGCGAAACGTGTTGCTTACGTGGCGATCACACGCGCTAAGAATCTTGCGGGCATCGCAGTTCCGTCGGCGTACTCAAGACGCTTGACCTCAATTTTGGATGCAGCAGGTGTGCAATGGGAACGGCACGATCTAACGCAGTAAGTGGAGATATCCATGTCGCTCAAACTTTCAGATTTTTTTCAGCCTAAGCTGGTTTACAGCTTTCTCAAGGCCTGCGTTCTTATCGGCATGATTGGGTTTCTTGTTGCCACAGGGCACATACCCGTTCGCGAAGTCGCTCTAGAAGTATACGGAGTAAAAGCTCTGCTAAGTGGTGCAACTCAAGAAAAATGGAAACCAATTTTGTCACGAATAGTTCTGGAGGCGGATACACCGTGGGCCACGGAAGTAGGACTATTCCTTCAAATCAATAACGAACAAAACATCGATGGAAGGTTGGCCCGAAACTATGGGGAGATTTGTTACGCTGTTCGAAAAGCACTGAAACCTTCCCCTAATCAGGATGTCACTTGTACCCCAGAAGATTTCGCACGCACACGGATGGCTGTTGAGACTCTGAAACATTGGGGTTTCCTGGAACCCCACAAGTACGTAGCGGCTGATTATTGGAGTTATAGATTAAATGCTTTGGGCACGAATGCCTTTGAGGCTGTAAGAGTAAAATGGCTACAGGAAGGGAATGAGAAGGCTAGAATTATCGCACTCTTAGATTCTGAATACCCCGGCCTAAGAAGGAAACTTTTGGAAGCTCGTGATTGGTACGGTGCGCAAATCAAAGCCGAGTTAAAGAGGGGCAACGATTACAATAGCTGAGTTTATACAATGGGCCATCATTCACGTGAAAATCCGACCGAAGAATTTCGCATAGCTGCTGATATGTTTAAGGCGGATCAAAGAAACTTGGACGCCCCCCATCTGTTTGCAGGTCAACCCATCTCAGCTGAAATGTTCAGAGACTGGGTCAATGAATACGATATTCCAGAACATTGTCCCGAGGATATCCGTGTTCAGTTTGACGTTTCCAGAAACTTGTACATCTACTCTTGGTATGTCTATAGGTTCACATCCCCGGCACAAGCCCAGGCATATGCAACACTTGAGCTAGCGCTGCGGACTAGGTTTGAAGAACTCGGTATTAAATTCAATAAGCGGAGGGATGGTCTATCTGTGCTGCTTCAGAAAGCAATCAAAAAAGGCTTTCTTCGAGACGGGGGATTCCCTCATCTTAAACACACTCCTATAGCAGATAGCCTAGATCCGAACGGAGTTGAATACTGCCAAATGCTCCCGAAGATTATATCTACCTTCAGAAATTCTTTCGCTCATGGGGGCACAACTCTTCTCAATTTGCCACCATCGTTAATGGCCCTGCAAGCGACATCGGCAATTATCCATCAGATATACTCAACTACTGAAGACTGAATTCGGGATAATTGGGAACCAGATGTTATTGAGATAACCAGATGTCAGATGCCCTATCTCTCCAAGCAATTAAATTAATATTAGAGGCAATGTCCTCCAAACCAGGAGATGGCCTCCTTGCATCCTTTATGTTCGGTAAACCAGGGGCTCCTGATTGGGATAAACGTATGGGGACCGAGGTTTACTTTGACCCAAGCAAGCTTATGCGTGTTGCATCGCTCGTGCGCCAGAAGGGGCCTCCCCACCTTAGACATCTTGCAGCAAGCGATATTTCAAACATGTTGCAAGACTTTGTAATAGAAAACTTTTGGTATTTAGCCGACGACGTATTTTTGTCGCGCAATCAAGGCCCCTATTCAGAACAAGTTCGTCCACAAACCGTGCTAACCCTGGTGAGTGTCCTCACAAATTCAAAAATCTTTCAGCCCGAAAGCCATCTCACCCTCTTCCCCCTTGTTACTGTAAAAGTGCATGCCAATTTCCAGGCCTATTCGTATTTTCTTATTTCATCAAATTCCCTGACTGAGGGCTTTCTTCCTTCGAGCGTTGATGAACATTATATCGTGCCCGATCAATTTCCCCCAATTCGTGATTGGGAAGGTGTCAAAAACAAGCCTTCTTGTTGGTTAGGAGTCCACTCACCTGTGGTGCAGACCGCCACTAAAACGAAGTCAGCGATTTTGGGGGCAATAGCCCTAACACCTTTGCCACAATATCGGCATATGTTTTCAGGAAGGAAGATGTTCGGCGGGTACTGTTCAATAACAGATCGAGCAACAACGACATTTGAAGATGTCCACACTCCTCCTTTAATGCACAATATCGAAATTACTAAGGAAGACCACAAGTGGCTGGAAATCCTTGCCACAAAACTAGTTGCAAATGACAAAGTGACGCGCCGTCAGATTAAGGCGCTGGAATATTTTTACAGAGCTTGGGGTCAAGAGCCTTCACAACGGTTTCCTACCCTCTGCATGACCTTAGACGCAATTTTTGGGGATGCAGGTGGCGCTACCCAATCCGTAATTGATGGCGTTAGAAATGTGTTAGGGCCCCATATCCGACATGAGCGTTTAAGTTTGCTCATGAAATTACGTGGTTCCGTCATACATGGCGGTGCTCCAGATGTATATGAATCGCGTAAGTATGCGAAATACTTTGATACATACGAGGCCGATCCAATTCACGACTTAGAGTTGGTTGTCGCGAAATGCCTGCGCCAAGTCATGTTTGCAGACGCTCTGAAAGAGCATGCCGATCCGAATGCGGAGCTAATTGCAGAGGCGAAAACGAAGGGTATGATCCCAAAGGAAACCAGGAAACCAAGTATCCTGGAAGATAAGGCCTAGCAGTGCCTGCGACGATGTTAGGTCTTTTTCAGTGATTATCTGCAGTCATCTGCGGGTGCCTCAGTGAAAAGGGTGCCCCCACCCCCGGAAGTGGTCTCTAAAATACCCCCCCACCTAGTATGTCTAAGCGCAGCAATGAGGCGTTATTAATATGACGGTGGCTTGTGCATTGCTGCATCTAACACTCAGATATCTCTTCCGTTTTTCTTCTCGATTTGCCATCCTATAGCCGGAACAGCCGACGCAGCTGTTTTGGGGCTTTGTAACCCCGATAAACCGGTATTGCTCCGACCGGAACGGAGCAACCCTGATCCTTGAGGTCGGGGAGCCTGCGGCGTATGTCCAGGTTCCTCGAACTAAAGGCCGTAGGGACCGTGTTTATCCGGTTTACAAACTCCCCGATCACCAGAGGTTAGGTATCGAAATGCGGTGGGCGCACCGCATGCTCTGGGGACGTGTTATGAAAATCCGTACTGCTAAAACAAAGATGGCCGTAAGAGCACTATGTGTGTTCGGGCTTGTGGTTCCTATGCTTGTCGGCTGCACAGCACAAGGAAGGCTCATCAGTGGAAGCCCCTCATCTGCGATCATTAAGCACGATGGTTCATATGAACAGGCCACGGGGATAGCCGTTCAGCATTGTGCGCAATATGGCAAGGACGCTCGATTGATCCACACAGAAGGCTGGATCATGTCTTTTGATTGCGTCGAGAGGTGAGCGTGGAGGGCGTAGATGAGTGACAGTAAAAACGATAAGGGCATTGCTCTTTTAGCCATCTTTGCATTCATTGGCGTAGTGGTTGTCACACTGTTTTTGAAGGATGCGTGGAAATGGATGGAATATAAGGGCTACGATATCTACGTGGTCTATTTCGTTCTGGGCGTAGGTCTCTTGTGGGGCATGTTTGTGACTTACACGCGAGATGGATTGGTAGCCGCTTTTTCATTGCCATTGGGTCTTGCCGTTGTGTTGGGTGTGATTTGGGGTGTGGGGGAACTTGTTGCTGGTGTCTTTGGTTGAACGGAATAACGTGAGGCCAAAAGGAGTATTGTTTGTGGGCTTATTTGTGGGTAAATATAAAAAACAATTATAGTGAATTGTTTTAAAAGATAATTATTATCCCTCCCTGTCCGCCAATTCAAAAGCCGGGTCCAATTGGGCCCGGCTTTTTTGTGATTTTTTTCACCCCAACCTCACTCATATTTCAACACCTTAGCCATTTCCTCCCCAATCCGACCTAAAATAACGCTGGACATATGGGTACAGTATATTAGATAAAGCTAAATTAGAAACTTATGGACTTCCCCGAGTTCGGAGTGAGGACATGCGGATCGACCGTTTTCCTGCTTTTGTGGTTGCATTTTTTGCGCTGTACCTGGGTGCCGATTTGGCGCACCAGTCGTTTGCGAGCGTGCCGAAATCTTATGAACCGCGCGCAGAGCAGTGCTTGGCGTTGAACGTTTATTGGGAAGCCCGTTCTGAATCCGAACTGGGGCAAAAGGCTGTGGCGGCCGTGACGCTCAATCGTGTCAAAAGCGAAGCCTTTCCCAACGATATTTGTTCCGTGGTGCGTCAAGGTGGCGAACGCCGTCATCGCTGTCAGTTTTCCTGGTGGTGTGACGGTAAAAAAGATACGCCCACGGACAGGACCGCCTGGGACGAGGCCGTGCGCATTGCGCAAGCCGCCCTGGATGAGCGCCTCGAAGACCCGACACATGGGGCGCTGTTCTATCACGCGACCTACGTCAATCCCAGCTGGGCCGGGCGCATGACCAAAACCCGAAAAATCGGGCAGCACATCTTTTTCAAAGACCCGACCTTGTCTGCCGACAACTCCCCCATGCCGGTGCAAAATCGCGATCTGGAGCAAACCCGTTTGGGCGAGCGGATTATCGCGTCGTTATTCTAAGGTTTTTGATTTCGCATGTGCAGCATCGAAAGTGCTGTGAGATCAGAGACTTGAGCAAAAATGGGGCGAATCTCCCTCTCTTCAGCATGGCTAAAGCCCTTAGAAATCAAAGAAATTTTCGCCCAATCCGCTTGAAATCCGACTAAACTTAGGGGTAGTAATGGCGCTTCCTTCGCTTCCCCAGACTGTCCAATTAAGGACTGAAATTGTCGGCCGCCATGCGCATTCGTGAAATACCGTACAACTACACATCCTATTCCGACCGGGAAATCATCATTCGTTTGTTGGGCGAAGAGATGTGGGACGTTCTCAATGGGCTGCGCGAACAACGCCGCACGGGGCGCTCGGCGCGGATGCTGTTTGAGGTCTTGGGCGATATCTGGATCGTGCGCCGCAATCCGTTTGTGCAAGACGATTTGCAAGACAATGCGAAGCGCCTGCGTGATTTGGAAGACGGCATGTATCGCCGCCTAGATGAAATCGACAAGCGCGCGCAAGACAATGAACAGGTTCAACTTCTGGCGGCCCGTGCGCGCGAAGCCGTTGTGGACTTTTACGACTGGCTCAAAAACCAAAAGAAATTGCGCCGACGTGTCGAAAGCCATTTCAAGCGCCACACCCGCAAAGACCATGTGGATTTCAGCGGCGAAGCGCGCGTGGCCCATGTGACCGACGCCACCGACTGGCGTGTGGAATATCCCCTGGTGGTGTTGACACCGGGCCGGGAAGACGAAATCGCGCCGCTGGTGCAAGACTGTATCGAGCTGGGCCTGACCGTTATCCCGCGCGGTGGCGGTACGGGCTACACGGGTTCTGCGGTGCCGCTCTATTCCGATACGGCCGTTCTCAACACCGAAAAGATGGACTTCATTGAGCCGGTCGAGGTGCGCACCATCCCCGGACGTGAAGAGCCTGTGTCCACCATCCGCGTCGGCGCCGGGGCCGTGACCAAACGTGTGGCCGAGGCCGCAGAAAAGGTCGACGCCATTTTTGCCGTCGACCCGACGTCGCAAAATTCTTCGACCATTGGCGGCAACATCTCCATGAACGCAGGCGGCAAAAAGGCCGTCATGTGGGGCACCACGTTGGACAACCTGTTGTCTTGGCGCATGGTCACACCCGACGCCGACTGGATTGAAGTGACCCGCCTGGATCACAACATGGGCAAAATCCACGACATGGATGAAGTCCAATTCCAGGTCGAACACTTTGCGGCGGATGGCGTTACCCCCAAAGGCGACATCGAAGTCATTACGCTCAAAGCTGCAGACGTGCGCAAACCGGGTCTGGGTAAAGACGTCACCAATAAGTTTTTGGGTGGCCTTCCGGGCGTGCAAAAAGAAGGGTGTGACGGGCTGATCACCAGCGCCGTGTTTGTGCTACACCCCAAACCGAAACACATCCGCACGCTGTGTTTGGAATTTTACGGCAAAGAGCTGGGCCGTGCCGTGCCGGCCATTGTTGAAACGCTGGATTATCTGAAAAAGACGCCGGGTGTCGGTTGTGCGGGGCTGGAGCACTTGGACCAGCGCTACATTCGCGCGGTGGGCTACAGCCCCAAATCACAACGCAACGATCCGCTGAAAATGGTTTTGGTGGCCGACATCGTCGGTGAAGAAGAAACCGCCGTCGTGCAAGCGGCGAAACACATTGTTGAGCTGACGGTGCAGCGCGAAGGCGAAGGTTTTATTGCCACCAAACCCGCTGCGCGGGCACGTTTTTGGGCTGACCGGTCGCGCACAGCTGCGATTGCCGCGCACACCAACGCGTTTAAAATCAACGAAGACGTCGTCATCCCCATTGAGCGCATGGCGGACTATTCCGAAGGGATTGAGCGCTTCAACATCGAACAATCCATCACCAATAAAATCCGTCTGTTGGAAGCTCTGGAAAGCTATTTGGACCAAGGCTCGTTTATGGACGTGCTGCCCAAAGAGCTGGTCGGTGCAGGGGTCAACGCCGATATTTTGGCGGGTAAAAAAGAAACCTCGCTCCAGCTTTTGGAAATGGTGGCCGAGCGCTGGACGTCGGTTTTACACAACTTGGATGGCACGGCGGAAAGTTGCACGTATCTGCCGCACTATGCCCCAGATCCGGGCCACCTTCCAGACGATTGGAAGGGGCTCTCCATTGAACGGTTGATGCTGCGCGGCGACATTCGCATTTCGTATCGTGAAGAAATCGAACGGCCCCTCAAAAGCATCTGGGCAGGCGATCAGTGGACCGCGTTTCGCGACGCGATTGACGAAATTCACAAGGATGTCTTGTCGAGCCGTCTGTTCGTGGCCCTTCATATGCACGCGGGCGATGGCAACGTCCACACCAACATTCCGGTAAACTCAAACGACTATGCCATGCTGCAAGAAGCGGAACACCTGGTTGATCGCATCATGCATCTGGCCCAAGACCTGGGCGGCGTGATCTCGGGCGAACACGGGATTGGGCTCACCAAATTCGATTATCTGGAGCCGGAAAAGATCGAAGACTTCCGCATTTACAAAGAAAAGGTCGACCCCGAAGGCCGGTTCAACCGCGGCAAGTTGATGGCACAATCGAAACATCACGAAGCCTATACGCCGTCGTTGCGTTTGGTGCAGCAAGAAGCGTTGATCATGAAAGACAGCGCGTTCGAAATCTTGAACGATATGACGCGTCATTGCTTGCGCTGTGGCAAGTGTAAAGAAGTCTGCTCGACCCACGTGCCGGGGGCGAATTTGCTTTATTCGCCGCGCAACAAAATTTTGTCATTGGGTTTGATCATCGAAGCGTTCTTGTACGAAGAACAAACGCGCCGTGGCGTGTCGCAGCACCATTTTGACGTCTTGAACGACGTGGCCGATCACTGCACGGTCTGCAACAAATGCGAGGTACCGTGTCCGGTCAACATCGACTTTGGCGACGTGACCGTGAAGATGCGCGAGATTTTGCTCAGTCGGGGTAAAAAGCAAACGGCCATCGGCGCAAAGTTGGCCATGGCATTTTTGACCACCAGTAACGACAAAGCCATTCGCGTGATCCGCTCGGGCTTTATCCGTGGCGGCTATGCGGGCCAAAACCTGATGAGCACCATTGCCAAAGCCACAGGTGCCTTGAAAGAAGACGCCGAGCCGTTAGCAACGACGGGCGCGGCCCCCCTGTCCAAGCAGTTGTCCAACATGCTGCGCACGCCCTTGCCGCTGGACAAAGTCCCCAACCGCACTGCACGCGATTTCTTGGAACTGCGCGACGATGGGGCCAGCATCCCCGTGATTAAGCCTTTGGGCCTGCCCAAAGACGCACGTGAAGCCGTGTTCTATTTTCCGGGCTGTGGGTGCGAGCGATTGTTCAGTCACGTGTCTTTGGCGACCATCGCCATGCTTAACGCTCAAGGTGTTCAGGTGGTTTTGCCGCCCAGCCAGAACTGCTGTGGCTTCCCACAAAAAAGTGCGGGCGACGCGGCGTTGGGCCAATCCATCGCCACGTCCAACCGGGTGCAGTTCCACCGGGTCGCCAACATTTTGGGCTATCTGGACATCAAAAACGTGATCGTGTCGTGCGGAACGTGCCACAAGCAATTGACAGGCTATGCGTTTGACCAAATTTTCCCGGGCTCACGCCTGATGGACATCCACGAATTCTTGTTTGAAAAGAACGTGAAGCTGCAGGCGCAAGAGGGTGAGGCCGGTTATCTGTTCCATGACCCGTGTCACACGCCGTTCTCGCACTACGACCCGATGGAGGTTGCGTCCGAATTGATGGGCCAGCCGACAAAACTGACGGAGCGCTGCTGTGGCGAGTCCGGAACCTTTGCCGTCAGCCGTCCGGATATTTCAACTCAAGTGAAGTATTCGAAAGCCAACTCTATTGCGGCCGCGGCTTTGGATAATCAAGCGCAAACCGGCAAGGCGCCGCAAAAGGTTCTGACCGCTTGCCCGTCGTGTTTACAAGGTTTGTCCCGTTTCGAAAATGCCCCGGACGCCGAATTTATGGTCGTCGAACTGGCGCGCAAAATGTTGGGCGAAAACTGGCAACGTGATTTCTTGAACGACGCCCGAAATGGCGGCGTGGAATACGTGGTGCTTTAACGAACGGCAAGACCGCCGAGGTGGGGGTTAGGCTTTGACGTTAATCGCTGTTAAAAATGTAGAGATCGAGCTTTCCAAGGCACCGCCATTGTCGATCATAATCACGTCTTCACCGTCGAGCTGATAAGCCTGTGCCCGTTCGACCCTGCGTTTGATGTCAGACGCTGATTCCCGGCCGCGCGCTTTTAAGCGTTCTGCCAAGATGTCCTCCGAAACGTTGATGTAGAGTACTTTCATAGGCTGAAGCTGTTGACGGGCTTCCTCCACAACGGTGCGCGAGACATTGACGACAACATTGCGCCCTTGCTCCAAATGGTCTTGCACAGCGGCGGGAACACCATAACGCAGTTTGTGGGCGTGCCATTCCAGAACCATATCGCCGCGTTGGAGCATGGTTTCAAACATCTCTGTCGCGACGGGTATGTGGTCTTCGCCACCTGCATCGGCGGGGCGGGTGATGTAGCGGCGCGGGAAAACGTACTGCCCATTGCCGACAAGTTCGGCTTTGGCCCCGTCGATGAGACTGTCCTTGCCGGCACCACTGGGGCCGACGACCAAATATAAAGTTCCGCGTTGTTGGGGCATGGGGGTTCCGTGGTTAGTTTGTGCTGCATCATTTCATGCCAAGCCACAGGCCGGATGACAATCTCAATTATATGACCCTTTTGTGACTGAAGTGTTTAAGCCGACCAGACGCACCAAGTGGTGCAGGGCAAGCGCAGCCATCAAAGCCCCTTGGCTCAGTGACAGATCAGCTCGAAAAACGATGTGTACATACTAAAAAGGATGGCCAAAATAAATTCCGCTTAGGATTGCTACGGTTTATTTTAGGTATGGAGCTCACATGGCGTTAACGGATATGCCGGGTCACTTGATCCGTCGATTGCATCAAATTTGCACACAGCTGTGTCAACAGCATATGCAAGACGCAGGTTTTGACATGACACCCGTGCAATATGCAACGCTGGAGGCCTTAGACAAAACACCGGCTTTGAACAAGTCCAGATCCACCCAAAGGTCAAAGCGCTACAGTCAGGGATATTGAGCAATCTCATGAAATCCGAGCAGAAAAGCTTAACCGCGCTCTTGCAAAAAGCCGTCGCTGAGGATTAAGCGCAGCCCCCTGACACAATCCTAAAACGAAACAGACATACAAGAGTAGCCGTGCAGTCATGTTTCTAAAACGTTTCGGGTAGACCCTATCCAAAATGGACTTTTGTGATTCGTTAAGGGAAAAACATATGCGTCCCTTGCGTGTGAACGGTTTAGAAGTGCGCTTGGCGCAGACGGCGCGTGAGGTTGATGCCTCACAAGGGCTTCGCTATCGCGTGTTTTATGAAGAGATGGGCGCAAAACCCAGCGCCTTTTTGGCGGCCTGCCGACGCGATGTCGATCGTTATGATGAGCGGTGTGACCACTTATTGGTGATCGACACGGAACGCGGCACCGCCAAAGATCCAAGTGTGGTTGGAAGCTATCGGCTGCTGAAAGGTGAAGTTGCCGAAACGCATGACGGGTTTTATTCACAAAATGAATTTGATCTCACCCAGTTGGTGCGGGGGCGCGAAGATATTCTTGAACTGGGGCGCTCATGTATCGACAGCGATTACCGATCGCGCGGCACCATCCAACTGTTGTGGCGGGGGCTTGCGCAGTACATTTTTGACCAGGGTGTGCGCTACCTGTTCGGCTGCGCATCGTTTCCGGGGACCGATCCCGATGAAGTGAAGCTGCCTTTGTCGTATCTGTACCATCACCATTTGGCGCCTACAAAAATCCGAACGCGGGCGCGTACCAAGCACAGTGTCGAAATGAACATGATGGACAAAGACACCATCGATGCGCGCCAGGCTTTTCGCGAGTTGCCCCCCTTGATCAAAGGCTATTTGCGCGTCGGCTGTGTCGTTGGGGATGGAGCCGTGATTGATCATCAGTTCAACACGATCATGACGAACATCGTTATCGACACACAAGCCATCACACGCAAGTACTTGGATCATTACACGCCCCAAGCGGACAGCTTTGCCCCGCACAATCCGGCAGAACCCGTGATGACCACTCCCGAGCCCTTAGCACCCTGTGTTTAAGTGCCGCAAAATGTCAGGTGAACGATTTCATCCGGCTTTGGCGGATTTTGAAGCGTCTTGAACGCGGCCTGATCATCGAAGGGTTTGGACAAGCAGTTCACAAGGTCTTCAAACAGGGTGAAGTCGCCGTCACGGGCTTTTTCGATCATCTCTTCAATGCGGTGGTTGCGTGGGATAAAGGCGGGGTTGGCTCGCATCATCGTCTGTCGAACTTCTTCGGGCGTCCGGCTTTCTTGGTGTAACCGGTCTTGCCAAGATTTAGCCCAGGCGTCGAAGGCCTCTACATTCTTGAACATGCCGCGCACAGCATCAGCGCCATCGGCTAGTCCGCGAAACAGCAAGGTAAAGTCCGCACCGCTTCGGGCCATTTCATGGAGCAACGTCCGCGCCAGTCGGGAATCTTCGGGCTGTATTTTCGCCAAGCCCAACTTCGCATTAAAGACCTGGGTCCAGTAGGCTTCGTGCACGTCTTCAAAGGTGTCCAAGGCGGCTTGCGCCATGTCTTGGGCTTTGGTTTCGTCATCGTGCAAAATCGGGATTAACGATGCGGCTAAGCGCGATAAGTTCCATTTGGCGATGGGCGCTTGGTTGGCGAACGCGTAACGCCCCATCTGATCGATGTAGCTAAAAACGGTTTTCGGGTGGTAGGCGTCCATGAACGCGCAGGGGCCGTAATCGATGGTTTCTCCACTGATCGACATGTTGTCGGTGTTCATGACCCCGTGGATAAACCCGATGCCCATCCATTGGGCGACCAGACGGGCTTGGCGGTCCAAGACGGATTCAAACAGGGCCAAGTAAGGCTGATCCGCCTCCCGGCAATTGGGATAAAAGCGGTCAATGGCGTAATCGGCCAATGTTTTGAGTGAAGTCAAATCGCCCTTGGCTGCAAAATATTCAAATGTGCCAACACGCACATGCCCCTGCGCCATGCGCACGATCAGGGCACCGGGCAGGACCTCTTCGCGCACCACGTCTTCGCCCGTGCTGAGCGCGGCCAAAGCCCGCGTGGTGGGAATGCCCAAAGCGGCCATGGCTTCGCTGAGAACGTATTCCCGCAAAACAGGACCCAGCCACGCGCGTCCGTCCCCGTTGCGTGAATAGGGTGTGCGCCCAGCACCTTTCAGGTGAATATCGAACAATTGTCCTGTGTCGTCCGCGACTTCGCCCAGCAACACCGCACGTCCATCGCCCAGTTGGGGGACAAAGTTGCCGAACTGGTGACCTGCATAGGCCATTGCCAACGGCGTCGCGGTTGCGGGGATGAGGTTACCGGACAACACGCTGACACCGGCGGGAGAGCACAAGAAGCCGTCATCAATGTTAAATGCGCGGGCAAGCCCGGTGTTGACTTTGATCAGTTGCGGTGCGCGCACGGGCGTTGGGTCAATCCGGCTGTAGAACGCATCTGGCAGTCGGGCGTAGCTGTTGTCGAACCGGGCGGGTTGGGTATCGTCATAGGGGGGGAGGAGGGGTGCTGTCATACCTTCATACTTAAGCGCGTCCGACGCGTGTTCAATACCGCCGGGGGAAAATAAAGCCCTTAAGGTCTCTGGGGGGACCGGGTTCAAAAAACGTTTGTCAGCTGGGCCGTTCCACTCATATGACGGACCCCCTTTCTTGGAACGGCATTATGGCACCCCAATCCAAAGTCTTCACAGAACGCCACCGGCTTTATTTGTTTGCAGCACTCGTTGCCATCATGGGGATGGTTTTGGCGCAGCTGACGCCGTATCTGTTTGGTGTTCGCAAGCTTGAAAACAGGACGCCGATCAAGGTTGGGGTGTTGCACTCCATGTCCGGCACCATGGCGGTTTCGGAAAAGGCGGTGGCGTTTGCGACTTTGTTTGCGGTGGATCAGCTCAATGAAAACGGCGATGTTCTGGGCCGCAAGGTCGAACCGATCTTGATTGACGGCTGGTCGGATTGGGATGTGTTTGCCGAAGAGGTCGAGAAACTCATCGACGATCAAAAGGTCTCCGCCCTGCGAGGCGAAGTTATTGGTGAGGCCTAGGTGCCGCTGGGCGGGCGGGATTTCTCGGCCATTGTGAACGACATCGTGACCAAGCGGCCGGATGTTATTTTCAACACCATCAACGGCGCGACCGGCTTCCTCAGCGCGCCGTTCGATATTGGCGTATTCATCGCTGGTCAATGTGCCATAAACCCGCTTGCGGGTTTTGTGAAACCGCTTCCAATACTGCTTACGATAAACGCGCATCTTCTCAGCACGATCAGGGGTGCTGTCCTGGGCGTGCTCTGCGTTTTCGTCTTCAGGGTTGGGTGAGGTTTCGTCTTTGCTCATGGCTCATTGATGTTCGGGTTCCAAGGGGGCACTCCCCTTGGCAAGTTAGGGATTTTCTGCCGGAAGTCATGGCTTTGTCCATGCTCTGTGCAGAATCCCAATCGTGCACGGTGCTCTTTGCTCTTCGATCAAAGCTCATCGCTGGCGCGATTTTGGGGCGTAATTGTTAGCGGTGAAGGATATGTCGCAAAAGTTTCCGGAGTTGGAAGCTGTATTTGTGGAATCCGGGGGTGACAACTTGTCCGCCACGTTCTCCCCCGAACTCGCCGACATTACGATCTATGTGATCGATGTTTGCGCAGGCGAAAAGATCCCGCGCAAAGGCGGCCCAGGCATCACCCGTTCGGATTTGCTGGTCATCAATAAAATCGAGCTGGCCCCGCTGGTCGGTGCAAACTTGGACGTTATGGACCGTGACGCCAAAAAAATGCGAAAAGACCGCCCCTTTGTTTTCGCCAACGTCGAAAAAGGCGACGGCGTGGATGAGATCATCGACTTCATCATCGAGACCGGCGGGTTAGAACAACGCGAAATCAAAACGAAAACGGCTGGCTAATCGCCTAGACCTTGAGGGCGCATAATCCCTTGGCGGCGGTTTAGACACCGCTGTTGGGATGTGCTCGGCTCAGTATAGATTAGCGCGGCACACCTATAAGTAGTTATATTAGCTGAATAGTGTTGACGCACGAATAAAGAGTACATATTGTCGGAAGCAACTTAACAGTGTTTTTATTGATTTTGTGCGTGCGGTGCTCTCCATGTCCAATTTCCGAATACTCATTTCGGGTTTTCTACTCCTTTTTGTGACGTCTTGCGGGCCAACAGCCAACGAGATTCGCGAAGAAATAGCCAAGAGAGATCAGAAAGCCAGTCTTGAAAGACTGGAGCGTGAACGCGAGTTCAAAATAATAATCGAGGAATTTAAGCGCGAAAGAGATGCAAAAGACAGACGTGTCGCAGAAGAAGAGCGTCGGCTAAATGCAGAGCTGGAGGCGCAGCGCCGTCGTGCACAAGAGCTGGAGGCTCAGCGGCGTAAAGAACTCGCCGCTCGTCTAGAAATCGAACGTCAAAAGCGTGAGGCAGAGGCCCGCGCAGCTGAGGATCTGCGCAAAGCACAAGAGCGCGCCAGCGTCGAAAGCACCTTAGTTCGTCAAAATACTGAAAACTTTCAAAACCTTAAAAAACTAATTATGGAGCTGGATTATAAATTGCTCGAATTGGGTTCTGAAATCGATGCCTTTCTTTCGCCGAACAGTGCGAAGAATGTCGAAGATGTCGGTGCCACCATTGTGCGGCTGAACAACGAAATCAACGTCTTGAAGCAAGAGATCATTGAAGGCAGCGCCCCTCCTGAGGAAAGCATGGAAAAAATCACCGCGATTACCGAACAAGCAAAAAAGGTTCAGGGGCAGCTTGGTGAAATTGAGCAGGAACAAAAGCGACAAGTCATCTCTTTGACACCGAAATCATATGGTAAGGGAGAAGATTGGGACGCCTTTAAAGAGTATGACCTGAAAAGCATCGCGCCTGAGATCTACAACTTTTACATCCTCAAGAGGAGAACCATTGAAGGCTTGGCAAAGGACGCAGCTCGACGATGATTTGGGGTTTGACAGAACACCGTAAGGCCTATGAAGAACTCAGCCAGGAGGCCCAACGGCTTGAGGCTGAGGTTGAGGAGCATAACGGCACACGTATGCGTCTAGAAGCCGAGATGAAAGAGGTAATCGGCAATGCCGACAGTCTGGGCCGAAAAGCGGCACAAGATATAATTCGGCGTCGGCCCGCGTTGACATCTCCTGAGCAACTTCAAATTCCCGTGGACAAGCATGGCTTTTCGCTTGGCATGGTGACCGGTATATTGGATCCGGCTATTGAAAGAGTTCAGTATTGGGACAGCTGGCGAAAACGCACACTTCTCGAATTTGAGAACATCGGAAACAAGGCGAATGAACTACTC
This sequence comes from Magnetovibrio sp. PR-2, assembly GCF_036689815.1. NCBI lineage: Bacteria > Pseudomonadati > Pseudomonadota > Alphaproteobacteria > Rhodospirillales > Magnetovibrionaceae > Magnetovibrio > Magnetovibrio massiliensis. The sequence continues at coordinate 19,195 of NZ_JBAHUR010000019.1, forward strand.
CAAGGTAAGCCGTCAACATTGGATCTATTGGTTCGCAAGAAAAAATTGAAACGGCGCCTTGAAGCGTTACGCGAAGATTGCTCACATGAAAAAGCCGATCCGGAGCTTTCCGATTATCTTCAGGTCAAGGAACGCTTCGTCGAACAACAAACAGTCGATAACGATGGCTATGCATCAGGTTCGTTACTGAAATACATTTTGATTGCCAGCGGACTTTTTATCGTAGATAGCGTCGTCAATTTTTGGATATTGAAGGGCTACTTGGGAAAAACAGGGTTTGTCAGTTTCTTTTTTGCGGCCCTAATCGTGGTGTTCTTTGGCATTGCCGCGCATTTGGCGGGTGGCTTGTTAAAACATGGCGTGACAAGTACCAATGAGAACGCTGAAAACAATGCCCGTGTGTTTGAGAACGCAGTGTTGGGGCCATTCCGATTCAATCGGTTGTACCGCCCGTTTACCACGGCCAGCTTTTTTGTGATGTTTTTTTTAGGCTCGGGAATAGCCTTTTTGATTTTGCCCCGCTTGTCTGATTTGAACGGTTTGGTGAGCTCTATTTGGGACAGTTTGACCGGTTTGTTTCAAGATGCTGCAGAACAAACCGCACGTGTACGTGAGAATTTGAGCGGCGTCGCGGATAACGTAACGGCACCGTTAGAAATGACTGGCGCAGTCAATATAACGGGGTTTTCCGCACTGGATCCGGTGTTTTGGGCATTGCCTTTTGCGAATGTCTTGTTGATTGCTGTAGCCATCACAAACGCCTACCGCTATCACCCAAGCTTTCCAGAACTTAGTCAAACGGAAACGAAACTCGCTGAGCGTGAGGTGCGCTGGCAAAGTGCCTTGGCACAAGCCAAAGAGGACTATGAAACGGTAGATGCACAAATTAAAGAAAATGAGACGGTGCAACAAAATATTGAGCAGAACCTAAAGGGAATAGCTGCACGGGTTGAAGGGCAACGAAACGGATTAAATGATACGAGCCCTGCAGTTGTCTACAGCTGCGTAGCCCAATTTACCAACAAGGCGTGCATGATTTTTCACGACGCATTTGAACGTTTATTGTGCGCTGAACTTAAAATTCATGAACCAAAATATATCAAAGTCCCACGCAGTGGAGATGCCGATTTTGAGCGTGCTGACCCGAATCCAACATATCTAGGATCGAATGGCGACCTCTTGGACAAATTGGTAAGCCGGCCTCACACACGATTAAGCTTGCAAGTTCCGCTGGTCTCTGCAACCGCAATGGTTTGGGGCGGTCAAAAGAATGAAACGACATCTCAGGCAATCGATCCATATTTGAATCTCGGTAAAGAGGAGGGAGTATAATGCCGTTGTCTGCCATCCGTGCCGTTGCGTTTTTTCTATGTGCAATGACGATTTTACCCAATGTTCCTACGGCCTCCCCGCGGGCTGAACGGGAAGCTTCCGTGTTCATCGAAGAATGCGACCCTACGGTCACGCGTCAGACAATTGTCTTGATAGATTTGGCCAGTGTGGCACAAGCCCGCAAAGAATTTGAACGCGCGGTTCTGCAGCCGTCTGGCATACTTGGCCCCAACGGTTTGGTCGACGGTGAAGGCTATCACATTTTGGTGTTTGATAGTCGTTTCGACAATCCATCACGGTTCCAGTACCACATTCGTGGGTGCACCATTGGCCCAAAATCCAGGGCAGCTCCGGCCGGGAGAGATCCATTTGATTTAGCAGACGACAAGCGCCAGCTCGCAACACAGCAGTTATCGGCTTCTCTTCGAAATTTGGTGGAGCTTGCGGGGGTGCCATCTAGTGATGGATACTCACCGAAGTTGTCGACCTTGTTGAATGCCTTGTATGGCGTTACTGAATTGACGGACAATCGCGATACGATCTCCCGTCTATTTGTTTGCGCCAATTTGTACGCCCACGAGCAGGGGGCCAGTGGTCAACGCCAGGTGCCCGGTGCTGTGGTTAACCAGAAGTCCCGTATTACAATCAATGATTTGAACCTACAAAGGGTTGAAACTCACGCTTTCTGCGTCGACAACCAAACGCTTCCGCGTGATCAATCCAGCAGGGTTGCCGAGTTGTACCTGAAGTATTGGAAGGGTTTGTTATCTGGTGCGGGAGGCAAACTGGCGTCCTTTGGCATGGACCTTGGCTCTCCAGGCATGGCAGGGAATAGTGTTCCCGCAGGCCTGCCCGTTATCCTTCACGCCAAGGGCTATTTAGGCCCCGCCGGTGCGTTAGATGATAAGGGTATTGAGATTAAACTGGATCTGACCATGCGCAACAATGGCGGTAAGGAAATGATTGATTGGTTAACCGTCTTTCGCCCCGGCGGCACGATGAGTGCTCCTGTAAAAGGCATGATGACATGCGGCAGCCGAACATGTAGCTATCGCGGCGTCGTCGACGGTTTGGTTGAAGATCAAGCGGGTGGGCCAAAAAATGGTGACATTATTGAAATGGTTATTAGCCAGATCATCTATGGAGTTGTCTTAAAGCCGGGGGTGAACGGACCCCCCCATAAGCCGAAATATAGCTTCGTGGCTGTGGTGGATCGATAGTTATGGGTACATATCGGTATTTTTGGTTTTTTATCCCAGCAGTTGCGGCTGTGGTGATTTTGTTTGGTCTTCTCCCGCTTGTTTTTGTGAGCCAAGAAAAATTCGTCTTGCTTGCGGGTGTTGTCATGGTTGCAGAAATGTGCGCTTATTTTACGCACCTTTGGGTTTTGCACCACACCTTGAACAAGATCAATTGCTTTTGGTTCAAACCCTGTGTGGAGACTGGCTATTTAAACCCTGATGTTCTGCGCGCGCTTGGCTGGGTTGACAGTCCGCATTGTAAAGGGAGGAATAACCCTACAATAGGACATCACTTTGGCGATCCTGAAAGTCGCAAAGGGGCAGGCTCAGTACCAATGCAAATTTTTGGCTATGGCATTTTGACGTTCATTGTCCCTTGTTTATTTGTGATCATCACCAACGTACTTCCCTTAGAAGAAATTCGCCGTCTCTTGAATCCTGAGCATATTATAGGCCTCGGCAGCAGTCTGGAAGCCAGAGACTCAGGGGAGGTTGTTTGGAGCATCCCCAGAGGCTTGTTGGCGCAAATTGCCATGGGCAGTCTGATTGTATTGATCACGGCAGAGCTATCCACGCTCTTTTCCCTGCATTCGGAAACAGCCCCGATTGCTCGAGATTCGCTTATCATCACCATGGCGATGGATGTTTGCGCTGTCTTTTTTATATTGATTTTTGATGTTTTAGATTTGTTTCCGTCTGATGTTGGTAGCTCTGGGGATGGCAAGTATGCGTTATCCTTATTCCTTGTTGCGCTTTGGGCAACGGCATCACTTGTCAGTCTAACAACCCTTGTTTTTGCAAGGCGCATGGCGGACCAACTGCCGGATATGACGTACGAACTTTTGAAGATTGTCGGTGCTGGCCATGTGCGCCAAGTTCCGCTCTGCAGAGGCAATGCACGCGGCGAATGTGGGTGTTTCGACGGGCCGCAATAGTCGGAGTGTTCAAAAATGGCCGAACGTGAGTCTAATTCAACAACTCAACTGGCGAACAGTGAGATAAACGATTTCTTGCAGCTCCGTGATCGGCTGATGGCCGACATGAATGCGCGTGAGCGCAAGTCCAGCTTGGGATTGATTATTCTGTTTACAGTATTGATCGGTCAGCTGTTTTATTTCGGGACCTATTTCATCCGGGCAGATGAGAAAGCATCATCGAACTTTGACGAAATACGACGGGATGTGGCTGAGCTCCAGGAGATCTACCGGGATCAGCAGAAGCTCTTAGACAACATTGGTGAGGCGAACATCGGCTTGATACAAATGCCGCCTGCCGCAGAGCCGCAGGATAACGCAATCCTTGAGCGTCCCAAAGTTAATCCTGAAATGCCTGTTGACCTTGGAGCTTCGTCGCGCTCGCCCGATGAGACGCCAGTGCCCCCGGTGTTGGAAAAGCTTGAGCCCGCGTCTCTTCCCGACCTTTTTTCTTCGGGGTCACGCCAGAACGAGGGTCCGATTGGTGATCGCGCGCCCACTCAGCAATTGCCTGTCGAACAGGTATCAAAACCGGCACAACGGCCGCTGGGATGCAGTCAGGGTTTAATCTCAAGATTTACGAATACGGCCTTCGTAGAGAATTTACCCATAGGGATGGACAGGGCAGATATTTATGAGCGCTTATCAGCATTGTTGCAAAACTGTCGTTCGGTGCTCAGCCGTGAAGAACGCTCTGGGCTAGAGGCGAACCGAGCGCGGCTGCTGGAGTAGTTGGTACGCCTCCACCCAAGCCAATAGTCGTCAGCCTAAGCGCCAATTAATTTTTTCAGCATGCGATCAAACCGTGCCCCGGCGAGATGGACGCTGTCTAAAACATTGAGGTCTAACTCACCCTCCAATTCGATTTCATCGTCAAGACCGCCGTCATTGTCGCCGTAGCCCATGGTTTGCACTGTGCCACGCATGCGGTCCGACAAGAACGTTGCCAGGGCTTTGTAAAACCGTGCTGCAAAGCCGATGTCTTGGAGCAGTTTTTGATTAATCACATCCTGGGACAAAGCCAGCACAGTTGCATCCTCTTCGACGATGATGGACGCAGAGGGCGGGCGGGAGTCGATAAATGACATTTCCCCCACAATTTCGCCCGAACCGAGGTCCGCGACTTTACCAAGCCCTTTGATTGATGCGGACATTTTACCATCCAAGATGATGTACATGTCAGATAATGGTTTGCCCTGCGCAATCAAGACATCGCCCTGGGCTGCGCGCTTGCGGGTACCGTTTTGGGATAGCCAGTCAACGTCTTCATCGCTTAATTGGCCCAAAATATAGAGAACCTTTCTCATGGCGCACTCCTTAGGTTTTCATCAAATCAGTTGACGACGGGCCAGTTCGGCAAATGCTCCGTCGCGTTTCATGAGGTCAGCGTAAGTGCCGCTTTCAACAATGTGGCCTTGGTCAAACACATAAATACAATCGGCATTGATGACCGTGCTCAGCCGATGGGCTACGGCAATGCGGGTGACGGAAAGTCCGTCCAAACTGTCCGTCACAATCTTCTGGGTGTGATTGTCCAATGCGCTGGTGGCTTCATCGAACAGCAAAATTTTGGGTTTGGAAACCAACGCTTGTGCGATGAGCAGACGTTGGACTTGTCCGCCGGACAAGGTCGAGCTACCTTCTGTCAACATGGTGTGCATGCCCATGGGCATCTCGCGAATATCGTCTTCAAGCCCGGCCATGCGCGCGGCGTCCCATGCATCGTCTTCCGTTGCAGCTGAGGCACCGCGAATGTTTTCAAAGATGGATCCGGGCATCAGCTTTCCGTTTTGTAGAACCACACCAATTTGTCGGCGCAAAGCCTGCAAGTCCAGGGTCCGGACATCCTTACCATCATAAAACACGCCGCCCGTATTGGCTTTTTCAAACCCTAACAGCAATTTGATAAAAGTCGATTTTCCGCAACCTGACGTGCCGACAATGGCGACGGACTCGCCCGCATGAATATTCATTGATATGCCGTTCAGAACGCGGGGGCTGTCGGTGGCATAACGAAACCCAAGATTGTTAACTTCGATTTCACCGGAAATGGTTCCGGGGTGGTCCATGCTGTCGTCGACTTCAGGCAGGGCGTGCATGATAGGTTGGGCGCGTTTATACATAGGTGCGGCGTGGAAACACTGGACCACGGCCATGCTCATTTGGTAGCTGGCGGCTAAGAAGCTGGAAAAGGCTGCAACAAAGGCTAAGAACGCCCCCGTGGACAGGGGGTCTTGATCCGCGCGCATATTGACCAAGCCAATGACGCCGAATATGGCCGCCATGGCCAAAATTTCATAACCGGATTTAAAGACGCCAAATAGGTTGCCTATTTTCCGCGAAGTGATCATTCGGGCGCGCACATCACCAAAAGCTTTGCCCCACAAGTTGAAAGCCCGCGTTTCCGCACCCGCAAGGCGCAGTTTCGTGACGCCATTGATGATTTGGAGAACCATGCCATAAATCTTTCCACCGATTTTTTCGGCTTCAAAATTGGCTTTCAATTGGGCATAGCCAACCCAAACGGTTACGCCCATCAAAACAAGAAACAGGCCTGTTGCGAGCATTGCCGCTCGCGGCTCATAATAAAACAGCAGTGCGAAGGAAAAGATCGAAAACACGCCGCTGAGAATTCCGGATAAAACGATTCCGGTTATGGCGGCACGAATATTTTCCACCATCATGGTGCGCACAGCTAAATCACCTGCGGAATATTGTGCGAAAAAGCTGTTGGGCAAACGCAACAGCCGGTCCAAAATAGCGGCCTGCAATCCCCCAGACATGCGCCCTTCTATACGCAATAAGGCGATGTCCCCTGTTATTTTAAAGGCATATGTTGCAACGGCTGCGACAACGAGCGCTAAGCCAATTTGCATCAGTTGCCCGACTTCATGTCCAGGAACGACGGAATCGAACACCAAAGCGGTTGCAATCGGTGTTACCAATGCGATCAGTCCACCGACAGCCCCCATGATGAACACAGTGAGCAGGTCTGATCGGTTTTGAAAAATGCCAAATTTCAAGAGATCCATGATCGTCAATGAACGTTCCGGCAGGGGCGTGTAGAGCATATAGGCCATGGGCGCAATTGCGCGCGCAATCTCAGCGTCAAGTTCCGTAATCTTGTCCTCAACGGGATCGTGAATGCAATATGAAGCCCTGCGCCCACCTGTCTGTTTCAACAAAGCCACGGGGCGTTCATCGTTGCCGACAAAACCGACCAGTTGGCCTAAGTCCTGTTTCCACCATTCCCCACTGAGTGTGACTTGTCGCACGCGCAAGCGTGAAACGCGTGCGATGTCTTCGACGCTGATGCCTTGGTCGTCTGAGCGTCGACCCAGTCGGTCAAGTGATTTCAGAGAAACTCCAATGGCATCAGCAACCAGTCCACACGCCATAACGGTAGGGCTGCTTGACGTATACTTGTCGCGCCGCTGCCCTGCGTCATCGAGTACCGTAGCAAATCGGCCCAAGACCTTTGAGGTGTCGGCTTGCACGCGTTTGAACAAATCGGTCAAACGGCGCTTCTCGCGGTCTTTTGCATGGCGTAGGCTGTGGCTCAAACAGCCAACAGCAATCTCATGAAACTTTTGAATGTGGTTCCACCACATCGGTTGACACAGTAAAGCCGTGCTCGTCATACCATGGACAGTCGTCTCAGTATCACAGTGCAACCAAGACTGTGGTGTCAGGGGAACCCGGTCGCCATCATGTCCGGGGCCAATAGCAACGATGTCTTTGTAGCGTGCTGTGCCTTCGCTCAAGGTTGCCCAGACCACTCCGCGCCTAGAGGTCATACGCTCCCCAGGTTCGGCCGTGAGGGTTTCTCCCGCTGCAGCATATGTGTCGGCTGGGCCACGTTCGACGATATAGCGCGCCACTCCAGAACCCAGATCCCGAACCCAGGTTTCCACAAGGGGGGTGAGATCTTGCGCAGAGGGTTCATCCAATGGGGTGTTGGGGTCGTCAGGACAGGAGATACGGCTGATCTGAGATGTTTTTCCGCCGACGCCAATAAAACGCAGATGACTCCCCGGACCTTGGTCGAAGACAAGTGGAAACAAAATGCCACCAGCAGGCACATGGAACAAAAATGTCCGTGTTTCGGGTTGGTCGGTGTCGTCGCCGGAGACTGCAAAGACATCCACGCTGCCACCGTCAACACGCCACAGACAAGATTGGTCGTTCAGTTCAATGCTGGCGCCGCCTTCCAAGGAGCGGTGTTGGTGTTCGTCTGAGCCGGCTTGCCACCAGTTTGGCGCAGGGTGCGTCATGATCAACTCTCAATCAGGCGTTTGTAGACGCCATCTTCAGCGATCAAGGTTTCATGATTGCCCCTTTGAACAATTTTTCCACTTTCCATGACGATGATTTCATCACAGTCACGAATGGTGCTGAGCCGGTGTGCGATGACGATGCACGTACAGCCCCGTCGGCGAATGTTATCGACCACCATCTGTTCCGTGGTGGGATCCAAAGCACTTGTGGCTTCATCTAAGATCATCACGGCAGGATCCCCCACCAACGCACGGGCTATTTCGATGCGTTGGCGTTGGCCGCCACTAAAATTTCGCCCCATTTCTTCAACATTGTGATTATAGGCCTCGGGCCGTTCGTTCACATCGTTGTGGATCATGGCATCTTTTGCCGCTTGCACGATGCGCACCTCTGGCATGGTTTCATCCCACAGCGTGATGTTGTCGGAAATTGAGCCTTCAAAGAGGGCGATGTCTTGATCGACCATAGCAACAGATGTGCGCAACACATGGCGGTGAATGGCTCCAAGATGTTTGCCGTCCAGCTCAATAACGCCCGACCATGGCTCATACAGTCCGGCCAGTAATTTACCCACCGTGGATTTCCCACTTCCAGACCCCCCCACCAAAGCAACCCGCTGGCCGGGTTTTAGGCTCAAGCTAAAATCTTCGATCAAAGGGGGATTGGTCGGAATGAAGCCAAAGGTTAGGTTTTTAACGTCAATGGCGCCGGTGAGTTTTTCGCCGATTGTGACGTCGTCGGTTTCATCGGAAAATTCTTCGGCTTGGCTTTGGCGCAGGACATCGTCGATACGACCGAGATAACCTTGTGCTTCTTGAAATTGAGTACCCAACCCAACCAAGCTGTTTACAGGGGCGGAAAAATTGCTCAGCAGTGTTTGAAAGGCAATCAACATGCCAATTGTGATGGCGCCATCCATGACGCGCAACCCGCCAACCACCAAGACGGACGTGGTGGCAATCATACCCAGGAGAACCGGTACCCCCATCAATAAAATGCGAAAACGTGTGAGCTCTTGTTCGGCGTTGACAACTTTGCTGTGATAGCCGGCCCAACGGTTGAAAAAAAGCCCATCGGTTCCGCTGGCTTTAATGTTGTCGATCATCTGTAAGCCTTGCATGGCAATGCCGGTTAGCTTGCCCTGATCCAACAACAGGCGTTGGTGGGCGTCTTGTAATTTCCGAGACACCAACACAAAAGCCAACAGGTTCATCATGGCAAAGCCAATGCCGATGACGGTCAGCACTGCATCATACTGCACCATAATCAGTGCATAGATCACCATGGTCATCAAATTGAGAATTGCGACGGATAAGTCACCCGCAACCAGGTTGGCGACACGATCATTGAACTGAATGCGAGAGCCAATTTCGCCGCCATATCGTTGGGCAAAAAAGCCAATGGGCAACCGGAGCACATGCCAAAAAAATTGGCTGGATGACGTTAACGACATTTTGGTTTGCAAACGCAGAAGATAGTGTTGTTGAAACCAGGTTAAGCCCGCGCGCAAAATGGCAACACCGATCATGGCGACGATCAACGGGGTCAGCCAATCGCTGAGCCCTTCGATCAAGATGTAATCGATATACACACGGGTAAAGGCAGGCACTAAAAGTCCTGGAACCACAAGCCCAAGACTGATCACCACAATCAAAAGCATCGCCATGCGTGAACCGGCCAAGCGTTGACGCAGCCCCGCCGTCACGCTTGGGGGCTTTCCGCCGGGGACAAAATCGTCACTTGGTTCAAAAGCCAAAGCCACGCCAGTGAAGGCTTCGTCAAAATCCGCAAAGGCCACCTTGCGGGGGCCCGTAGCCGGGTCGTTGAGGAAAAAACCATCTTCGTCATAACCTTCAACAACAACAAAGTGATTGAAATTCCAAAAGACGACCATGGGAAAGGGAAGGTCTTTCAGGCCTTCCGGCTCTTTGCGAAATCCTTTGGCCTTTAAGCCATATGACTTGGCGGCTTTGACAATATTGCTGGCTTTTGTGCCATCGCGCGATATGCCGCAGTCGTAGCGAAGATTTTCCAAAGATACATATCGACCGTGGTAGCCTAATATCATCGCCAAGCATGCCGCACCGCACTCCACCACTTCCATTTGCAGCACAGTTGGTGTGCGAAAGCGCACGACATCTGATGCCTTTCCCATGATGCGGTTAAACAGGGGGGGGATCGCGTTCATACGGGGGTTAACTCACCTCTAGCTGATAGGGCCAAGCAATTGTTCCAATGCGGGGATCACGACGCTGATTAATCGCACCCGGCGCACGGTGACCTTGGCGTCGGCGAGCGTGCCGGGGTTCATTTGTACATTCGGGCCTTGGGATGATGACCACTTAAATCCGGATGGCGTATCGGGGTTGCGGTGCAATTCGACGGTAATTTCAAATGGCGCACCACCGCCGGATAAGGTTTCGACCAGCTTTTCATTTTTTAAAATGCGCGTCATGCCTTGGGATGTTGACGGAATTTCTGCGACACTTCTGACCTGACCTAGGATAAATCCATATTCTTCTTGTTTGACGGTGGAGGGCGAGATGTGCACATCCATGCCCGTTTTTATTTTTTTGCCATCCGTTGGGGCCACATACAGCACGGCGATCAGGTTGTTCGCTTCGTTTTGTGCTGATCCTGTCGCAACATTCGCGGACCGCGGTTGCGTGGGGAGAAGACTGAAAACGGAAACACCTGTGTCGACAATTTCTCCTGGGTTCAGCTTCAGCTCCACAATACGTCCGGTGTAGGGGCTGCGCAGGCGGGTGTTGCGTTCGTATTGGCCTTCTAAACTTTCCACCTCACGCCCCAGGACCAGGGACTTTAGGCGCAGATCCAGAATTTCGCGTTCCTTGGCAATGGCTAAGGTGCTTTCTTCGAGGTCGATTTCTTTCAGCGCGTTTTGTGATTTCGACAAATCTTCGCGGGCGGTGTTGATTTCAATTTTGGTGTCGATGACCTTTTGGGTTTGGATGTACCCTTTCTTTTGCAGCTTGCCTTCGTTGCGCGCTCGTTCTTCCAACCATTTTAAGCGGTCCGACAAAAAGCCAATGCTTTGTTGAACGTTGATGCGGCGTTGTTGCAAGACGGACAACTGGATGTCCATTTCGCGTTGATGAAAGGCTTGGACTTGTTCTAACTGCAACACCAATTCGGACAGCTCGGCCTTTTTCGAATTGAGTTGGTGTTCTAGGTCGGGCTGTTCGATGTGGGCAACCACATCCCCGGCCGTGACCTGTTCACCGGGACGGGCCTGGAAGGTTCTAATCCGGCCTTGGCTGGCCGACACGATGTCTAAAACACCCGATGGCGAAATTAAGATGCCTTGGCCGGCAACCTTGATCGGCACACTGCCAACAATACCCCACACAACACCAGAAATCACGAAACAGACAAAAACGACCGCTGCGAACCAGCCCATGGGCGAGGTTACGCGAATGGCTTGGTCCAAATTTTCCGGCGTCGAAAGACGATCAACCGCAGCTTGACGGAAAATTTGTTTGCCCATTCTTGTTTCTCCCCAAGGTCTCGCACAGCTGCATCTTTGTTGTTTATTTTGAGATGCTTGCACTATGGTGACAAAAGTTTGACCCGATTTATAGTTTTTTTTCCCAAATGAGCTCTCAGGGCGATTTTTTACTCTTGGGCCAGCGCCGATCAATGCTTAAATGAGTAGGGTTGACGCGAAGCTGTTAACCGTCACAGCCAGGACGTTGTCTCGACTATTGAGGATCCCATGGACCACCCGGTAAGCCGCCGGACATCCCGAAAGACAGTGATCGCTGCCGCCCCCATCGGCAATGGCGGTGTCAGCGAGTTTATGCGCGTCAACGGCCGGGCGATGGCTTTTAATGGCCGGGATGGAGGCTTTTTACCCACAGTTGATCCTGATTTTGCAGCCCTTCTCGACCTCATTGCGGATCACGGCGGGTGGGATGACGGGTTGTTAAATGGTGAGAAGCCGACACCTGAGCTGAAAACATTTATAGATCAATGGTTGGTTGCCGGCCCCAACAGCTTGTCGGGCGGGTTCGAGTCTTATCTGAACTTACAGCAGCTGATCGTTTTTCCCGCCACCAGCTGCAACATGGCGTGTTCATATTGCAGCAATGGCCGTGGGGCATACAGTGGCCGTGAAACCGCCGGGTTGATGACCGTCGAGACAGCTGAAAATTTTGGGCGCTGGCTTAAAGCCGGAGCCGACGGACATTTGGCAAAAGACACACAACTGATTTTGTTGGGTGGAGAGCCCACCTTGGCGGTAGACGCCTGTGTAGAATTGATCCGCACGCAACACTCCAACACATGTGGTGGGGGCACCCATCGCGTCAAGCTGACCACCAATGGTTTGGTGATTGAGGAACGGTTGTTAACGGCGCTGAGCGAAAATACAGCCTTGAGCCTTGTTGGGTTCAGCCTGGACGGGGACGCAGAACGTCATGATCGGTTCCGCCCAGACACCAAAGGTCAAAATACGTTTGCGCGTATTGTTGAAAACTTGGAACGTGTTCGGCGCAAAGGCTTGCGCACAACCGTGACTGCCGTGGTGCCATATCCGTTTGATTTTATCGGAGCGTTCAAGGAACTTGAAGCTCTGGGTTTTGAACGCATCGAATTGAAAGCCGCAACCGTGAACGCCCACAATGCTGAATTCGGTCTTCGGGTTTTGCCCGATGACTGGCTGGAGATTTGGCGTGAACAGTATCTGGCTTATAGCGATTTTTTGATCGACAATATTGCAAACGGACAAGACCCGGCCATGTCGGAACGCCGTCATATCGTGCACCAAACATTTCAGACTTATGGCGGGGATGGGTTGTCGTGTGATGCGGGGACCAAACAACTGGCTTTGGCGCCGGATGGGCGGGTGTATCCTTGTGATCGTTTCTTTGGCCGCGATGACTATGTCATGGGTGACTTTGCCCCCACTGACGATGCACCGAGGGGTGCAGGGTTGCACGAAGACAGCGTGCAACGCTATCACCACAGCGTCGCTGAGGAAGGGCAAATCGTGCATAGCCACCCCTTGTGCAAATCTTGTGTTGCCCGCGAAATGTGTCGGGGGGGGTGTTACGGACATAATCTCGATGCGCTCGGAAATATCAGCGCTGCCGAAGCCACACAGTGTGCCCAACGGCGCGATAAGTTGCGAATAGACCTCTATTACATTGCCCGGTTGGCCGAAGTTTCACCCACAGGCTTTCAAACGTTAGGGGGGCGCATTGGCTGATCCCTGTTTCCATATAGCGACCACCCATTGTTTCGGTGATCAGAACCATTTATTGGATATTCAGTTCGGTGATGACCGACTGGTGTTTGACGGGATGCGCCGGGGCCTTTATGCAGATCTGCCCGCAGATTTATGCGCCGTTCTCGATGGGCAAAAAACGGACCCGTCAAACCCTGAAATAGCGCGCTGGGTTGCGACTTTAAACGATTGGACTATTTCCCCCGCCCCAGAACAGCCCCTAACAACCAACGAAGAGCGCGGCCCACGTTTTTTCACTGTGTACCCTGCGGGTGCGTGCAATTTGGCTTGTGGATACTGTTATAACGACCGGGGCCGTTTTGGCGGTCACGGCGTGATGATGAGCGACGAAACCGCTGAACAATCCCTGGCCTATTTGAAAGATCATTTTTCCAAAACCAACTGGCCGCAAGTGCAAGTGACACTGTTGGGGGGCGAGCCCACGACCAATCCCAAAGTGGTGAATTTTTTGGCCCGTGAAGTGTTAGCCTTAAATACACAACCCAATATGCCGGTCATTGATTTGGTGATCGACAGCAATGGCGTGGCCTGGGATCAAACGGAGCTCTTTGAAATCTTACGGCCACATGCCAAACGTGTTTTGGTTGAATTGAGCCTTGACGGATTAGCGGAGCGACACGATGCCCAACGCCCCCGCACCAACGGGGGTGGTTCTCACGATCACGTCGTGGCGACGGCCAAACGGTTGCAAGACTTAGATATCAGCGTGCGCATCGTCGCCGTTGCGCCGCCTCCGTTTGAGTTTGTCACGATTGGTGAAGAGCTTCTGGCGCAAGGCTTCACAGATTTTCGCATCAATCAATTGGAAGCCTATCAATTCGGAACAGGGGAAGAAATTGAACGGGGCTTTCGCGATTGGGCCCAGCGCTATGAATCCTATGCGAAGTGGACGTTGAGGCACAAACAAGCGGGCTTGGATTTTTATTCGGACTTGGATCAAAGCCGCGATAAAATATTGCGCATGTTAAGTGCTCCGGTCTCGCCCTATGCCTGTAATGCGGGGCGAAAGTTGATCGGAATTTCTGCCGAAGGCCAGATTGCGCCGTGTGATCGTTTTTTTGATCTCGATGGCTATCATTTGGGTTCAGTCGCAGATCCAAACAAAACAAATTCAGCACATTGGCTGGAACAACTTGCCGACGATGGTCACCCCATGGACGGTGACGGGGATTGTTCGCGCTGTTTTGCGCGTTGGAAATGCCGTGGGGGTTGTTATGCGAAGCAAGTCCGGCGACCAGGTGGCTTAGGCGATATTGAACGCAAGGACTGCCCCTTTATCCGTCATCGATTTGCCGTTGATCTTTGGTATACAGCAAAGGTCAGCCTGATGGCGTCGTGATCAATTCAAAACGGGGATAAGCTTTAAATTGCTGCTGGGCCATTTCAATGGTTTCAGCACGTTTGGCCACATCGCTAGACAGGCGATTGATGTTGGGTTCAATGCCAATGCGCCACAAATCCAACCGATCGGAATCCCAACACAGTTGGATGGTGGGGTCGTCATGGCTGCGCGCCTTGGAATGATCGGCGCATGCGCGGGCCAACAGGTCCAGTTGCTTGGGGGTGCAGGTAAACCAGTCTCCGTTTTTGGTGCGTATAAAGTCGGCGGCACGTGATCCATGCTGGGGGTCCGCACCGTCCGTTGTGCGTTCAATGTCGTGAAGTATTGCAAATAGCCCGACAACGTCACGATCAACTGAACGTTTGGATCCCGTCTGATCGCATAAATATTGCCCAAGGGTATACACCCGCACCCAATGGGCAAGGCCATGAATACTGTCAAGCGGCAGGTGGAAATGTTGAGAGGCGATCTGAACGAGGCGTTCGACATCATAAACAGGTGTGCTCATATCAGCCCCCCAATCGCCAAGACCGCATCAAAACGATCGCGTTTGTCGCCCTCAGGTGTGACGGTCGTGACATCCTGACCGAGATCGACAGGGGACGGCACAATGATTTCCGGCACCAGTGGGAATAAGGCATGGCGTGCGTAGAAATCTTCTACAGATTTGTGCAGATGATCGAATGCGCGGCCTTGGTGCGCGGTGAAAACAAAATCGAGATACGCAGACATATGTCCATGATGGACGGCTTGGACGTAGGCCCAAATGATTTGACTGGCTTGGGCGGGCGGGAACAAGTGGCTCATATAGACATCAACAGCCTGCTGAAATTTATCAGATTGCTCGCGGACATCGCGGGCTGTTATGCGAAAGACTTTGAGAATGTCTGCGAAATCATGCGCGGCAAACAGGGAGCCTTTGGCCTGGATCACGGTTTGAGATTTTGCGCGGGATAACACGACCCCGTGCCCATCAGGATGGGCGGCGTCAATGGTGGCAAAGCCGGGGGTGAAAAATACCCCAGTGCCCAAGCCGAGCATCCGATCAAATGAATACGTGTTGGTATCTTTCAAACTGGTCAACTGACCACTTTGAAGAATGACGGGCAATGCGGCGGGTGGGCAACAATGGACCAGGGAAAATGAAAGCCGGTCATTGTCATGGTCAACGTTGGGCGCCAATTGTGACAGATATCTTTCCGCGTTGTTGTGCAATCGATCAGGCTGGGTGGCAAATGCATGCTGCATGCGCGAGATATCCATAAAAAAATAAGGCATATCATCTTGTATGATTTAATATGTGATGTTAGCCTAATTATCGTATTCAATCAGCCAAAGTATTTGTTATTCAATCAGTTTAATTTTGTACTATCCAATCAGCCAAAAAGCGGAGGGTTATATGGCCGACGATAAGAAAGATGAAGAACTGTCCGAAGACGATCTCGATAACGTGTCAGGTGGTCGTGGAGCAACTTTAGATCCCAAAAAAATTGGCGGCATTAAACCTGCCGGTGATCTTGGTTCAGCAAGTGCCGAAGAAACGGGTGGCGCACGTTGCGGCATGGCATTCCAGTGTGATGCTTAACGCAAAGCCTACGTTTCCCATAAGACCGTAAGAAAGGGGGCCTCGCGGCTCCCTTTTTTTATTCGGCGCTCTGTTTGATCGGCGAATTTAAGAGGGGCACATCCGCTAAAAAGTGCCGTAAAGACAGTTCTGGGTAATGTTTGTGAAGCACGGAACGGGCGTCATCAATCACTAAGCCTTCCCCACCATCGCGACGCAGCCGTTTTAAAAACAGCGGGGCGTAATGATTGGTGTTCAACGCATGCCCAGCCCCTTCACTGGTGACATTGTCGTATAGATTTTCCAGTTCGCGGAAACGTTGGTTGTTCAACGCATCATATTCAGGTGTGGTGAAGCTGTTGTGATCGATACGGTACAAAGAGATGTCTTTGATCCGTTGTGTTTTGAGCGTTTCAAGCGCTTCTTTGATTTTTGCATAGCCGTATCCTTTACCCAAATAGGCCAGTTCTTCATCGACCGTATTTTCCACACCGATGTAAACGTAGTCCACGGCGTGGGTGTAGGTCCCTTTGTCATAATTGAAAAAGCGCTCAATTTGATCTCTTGTGGCTTTGTTGATCATACGTATGCCCGTTTGAAACGCGCACACGCGCAAGCCTGTTTGATGAATGATCTCCGCCATGCGGCTGACACCTTCAATATCGCTGAACAAATCATCGTCGATGAAGGTGACGTTTTTCGCACCTGGCGGGATGTCGCCATCGTAGGCTTCATGTAAACGCTGCATCACGGATTGAAAAAAGCTCTGCATTGTTTTGTCGCTTGGAACGCGAACCGCCCCATGGAACGGTGCGGAACAAAACGAACAATAATTGCGACACCCGCGGGTGAGATAAATACACAGTCCCGTTTTCAGGTCTTCGGCGCTAAGCGATTGAAGGTCGAACGGCACATGATCTTGCGTATATTGATTGATGACCGTCATGCGCTCAGAGCGCATCACATTTTCCCCAAAGACCAAAGTCCCGGGAAGGCTGCGAACATCTAGGTCGTCCAAAGCATCGCGCCCCCGCGTGCCCAAACGCCGGGCCAGCTCGGGCAGGATGTCTTCGCCCTCACCACGCACAAAGATGTCGGCCCCTTCCATGGCCGCTGCGGCCTGTTCAGGGATGAGTGTTGGCGCGACACCGCCAATGGCGACCGCACAATTGGGTAAGACCTGACGAATGGTTTTGATGACGGTGTTCATTTCCAATTCGGAACGGGCAAATAACGTGATGGCAATCAAGTTAGGCGTGTGCGGCAAGGCGGTGATTTGGTCTTTTAAGTCTTGAGGTGAGCCGTCGCGCAAGCGCCAATCCAAGATGTCAAACGGCACATTTGCTTCACGCATGGCCCCTGCCAAATACTGCGTTGCACTGGAATACGCCCAAGGCGCACCGCTGCGGACATAGTGATTTCGAAACAACAGCACACGCGCTGGTTTATCTTCGTGCTGAACCTGAGGCAAAGAAGACGGCGAAGCAGGGCAAAGCGGTGTGCTCTTATCCCAAGCCTGGAATAGTTTGAGCTGTGCCACGAAACGACTGGTCGGGGTTGGGCTGTCCGGGTCAGGGAGTGTGATGGTGATTGTCCCATCGGGCTGGATACGAACGTCATAATCCGCACCGGGTTGCACAGAAATGTCGACATCCGTAAGGCCTGGGTATCGCAATTGCAAAACGGCGGCCACAACACGGGCTTGGCGCAGTGCAGCAATGCGGCCATTGGTCCAATCTAGGCTGACGTGCATCTTAGAAGAAAAGCCGATGGGGTCTTTGACATACAACACCGGACCGATTGTAGATGGGAAATCAAAGATCAGCTTTTGTCCACTGACTTCTTCCCAAGCGGTGGCGTGGGCAAGCTCGTCATTTGCCAATGGAATGTAGAGATGATCCATACAAGTTGCTCTTGCAAAAGCTTCGGGCCACAATGACCACGCTATGAACTATGATCATACCCTTGATGAAACGGAACTTCCAGGAAATGCCCCCACAAATGCTTTAGGTGGGGCGACGCCGGATCGCTTGCCGCGCGATGGACGGTATCGGGTGAATTATCATCACGGTATGAATAAGCTCAACTGGGACCAAATTTCTAAGATCGAAGCCATCCCTGGTTACCAAGAGGTCTTTTATTATCCCTATCCCCACAACTACGTTCTGATTGCGTTACCGCAGCGCTCTGACCTGGATGGATATTTAGCGTCTATTCGAAAGACGTATGCGCCCTTGAACGATGCAGATGGGGCCTTGTTGGACTTCCTAGATCAGCAGATCACAGGCGAAGAAGCCCGCAACATCATTGCACGTTGGCGTGAACGCCGCAGTCGTGGGCTAAATCTGGAAGGTGTGCGTTATGCTCATCAGTTAACGGGCTTGATGGGAAAAACATCTCTGCCTGAGTTGATCATGGAAGAACAGCCGGGTTTGATCGACCGCTTTGTGTTCATTTCGCCATCCATTCAAGCCACCGAACGGATCAATATCTATACACCGATTGAGAAAGCCGTCGACAACTTGGCGGCCCTGCTTTCTGCACTGGGAACAGATGAAAACATCACGGCTTCTTTTGACCGGATCGAAGTGGCAAAAGCGGGCTTGGATAGTGAACAAGACGAAGCGTTTCCGAGTTTGATCCTCTACCCTAAACAGAATGCTTCTGCTTTGGACCGGATTAAAGGGGCTCTCCAAACCTTGGCCCCGGCTTTGCTGCCAAAGCAAACGTTTGCCCAAGAATGGACCCATAATGCAACCTACAGCCAAGGGTTTAGGTTGTATAAATGTTATTTGCAGCTATTGGGGCAGCTGGACCACGTTTATGATTCCCAGCGCAACTATGCAAAGCTGCGCTCAGACTGAGACTTTCAGGCCGGCTTGCTCTCATTCTCATCAAATGCGATCAGAGCTTTAAAGCTGACTTGGGACTTGAGATTGTAGCGCACAAATAATTTAGAGATATAAACCTTGCCGATGTGTTTTGTTGATCATTTTTTATGCCTCTTTTGCACAATAAGCTGCCCACTTATCCATAAGCGGCACGCGCATCTCAAAGAGATCGCTACGCATGTAGGCGACCTCAACAGCGCTGCCGAGTGTGTGTGCGAGGGCAGCCTCGGCTGCTTCGCGCCGAACGTTGGCAACTTCTATTGCCCATATATACACGCGAAAATCAGCGAAATTAAGCGAACCCTGATGAGATCGTTCAGAGTTTAATGCGTTGAAATTAAGCTTGTTTTTAGGTATTTGCGGACTTCCGCGAAAGTGGGGATGGCGGAGAGAGAGGGATTCGAACCCTCGGTGCCCGTGAAGGCACAACGGTTTTCGAGACCTGTAGTTTCAATAATATAACACATTCAAAATCAAAGATAAATATTATAAGTCATTGTTATTAAAGTAATATGTTGTCACTCTAAATTGCACCTTATTACCTGCAATCACTGCCATTTACGATACTAATTGCAACGAAATTGTGATGAGTAAAAGTGTGTTATTACCGCTAATGACTTGGCGGCGTTTCACTCGTTTTTGCTGTTTTTCACAGATTTTTAATTAAAGACCTGATACGGTATTCAAGTCGCTCACGCGATCTGCATATCTTACTGCAGAAAGGGTTTGCCCTGCGTAACCAAATTACGACATTGATGCGATCTATAATGCCTATCTGGATTTGGAACTTACGTACCTAGACGGAAACCAAGGAAGTGGAGCTCTCATTGGATTCGAGAGAGTGAGGAACATCTGAGCCTAAACAGGATGCGGCTAGGACGAGGCTAGTTAGAAGGGTCGTCCCGTTGGGGAGAAAGCCAAGATCGCAGGATGACCGTGAGCATACACGGGCAGTGAGGGTATCCCGCCGGCAACGCGTATAAGATCCGGTTTCTGAAACTATAGGCGCATAGCGTCTAAAGATCGGAGGCCGAGCTTATGCACGGAAACCATCATGACCGCTTCGTGACACGTCAGCAATTAGCTGACATATACCCACATATTTTCAAAGAAAACACTCTGGCAAATTGGGCAAGCCAGAAGAAGGGGCCGCCGTTTACCAATATCGGTGGAGGAAAGACTGCCCAAGCGATATACGACCTTGTTTTGGTTGAAAGGTATATTGCAAAAAACATTGTAGCAGATGCGCAGGAGCGATGCCCTGAGGTGCTAGAAGGATTTGATCCTTTGAGCATAGCGTCACTACCCAGACAACCTGACAAGAAAATTGACCGACGTAGAGCTTCTGGCGGGCGTGGGCTTGCTTCCATTAAACGGAAGGGAGCTAAGTCATGAAAAAGCTTCGGATGATGTTTGAAAGGGCGGGGCACTATGTGGCGATAACCATTTTGGTTGTTGGATATCTCGGTGCTATTTATACCGTCAGTTTTAAACTAGCGATCATAGCGACAGTAGCGGTGATTCTATATTGGGCTAACAATCGCTGTTTTGGCAAAACATTACCCACAAGGTCAATGATCAGGAGGGGGCGTGATGGAAATGGATAATGAAATTCATTTTGAAGATGTGCGCCCAATCGGCTCAGTACCAGAAGACATCTTGATCGATCCGGAGATTTCTAGTGATGCAAGATTAGTGTTGGCATGGATGGTATCGCGTGGAGAGCGGTGGAAAATATTAGTCTGGTATCTAAAAGAAAGATTGGATCTTTCGGATTACATGTGGAGAAAGGTTCGAGAAGAATTGAAGGAAAGGGGGTATTACCAGCAGTATCAAAAGCGTGGTGAAGATGGAAAATTGCACTGGGTGAAGAAAGTTACAAATAAGCAAATTTACTTTCCTCCAAAAAGAAAGCGGAGGTAACCCATATATGTAAAACTCACCACCCTGGGAAATTTCCAGGGTAGTGAGTTTGCCACGGTACGGAATTTTTCGTTAATAGATTTAGAGATGATGAGATTAAGAGTAGATATATACTATACGAACCGTTCCGCGCAGCGGATCGTCCACAGCTCGTGAAGCGCGCCTTCATGGAGCGCTGTAGCGAGCGAGCTGTGGGCGAAACCCGGCCAACGTTTGTCTCCGTTGTGAGTGATGTTTTTAGATCTAAATCTTTTAAACCTTAGATCTAGGATCTAAAGATCTAACAGCCGCCCCTTAGGGCGGCGTCCTTGCCAAATTTTTCGAAAGTATCGAAGCTGCTCGCGTAAAAGAGCTCGTGCGTTGTCGAGTTGTCTGCGAAATGGAGCGAGCTTAGCTCGCAACCTGGCGTCTCAGCCTACGGCTTCGACCAGGCGCGGCCCTAACGGGCCTATAAGCGCCTGTGATGCCCTGCGGGCTGTCTCCAAGGGGCATTTATTCGCGCCCTTTGCCTTTGCTACCTTTGTTAACCGATTTGCTCATCGATGTTGTTTTGATGTCTTCCAGAAGTTTTGGGCGTTCGGCCTTAATGAATGCATTTATCTGATTTACCCCAGCCCTGAAGTGACGATTCTTTTTGGCATTGTTAGATATCTGAGGGGCACGTTTTGCCGCAGCCAAGGCTTCTTTCGTGACTTTTTGGATCGCAATTATCTGCTTGTCTGTTTTAGGACCAAGAACCCTGTAGGCAACCTCTTTCGCTTTGGGATCTTCCGGGTCAAACTCAAGAGGCTCTGCCTTTGTTTCTGTTGGTGAATTCTTCTTATCAGCTGTTCTGGCCCCTTTTTTCAATGACTGTTCAATTCGGTTCAGGGCCATTTGGGCTTGCTGAATTTCTAACCAGTCAGCACCAGACCGCTCCTTCTCATGCAACTTCGTTTTGGTTGCTATATGAGTTTCTGCCTTCTCTTGATCGGACATTTGAGAAAGAAGCTCTTCGCACTCAGTAGTAAACGCGATGTTAGTGAAGCCTGTTCTCGGCTGGCCAGGCACATCTGGATATTCGATGATCCAAGGTTTGCCCACTACATCCCGCAGACGCGATTGGAGTTCTCTTGCTTCATTTTCATTCTGTTTATGTGCTTGTGGTTCTGTGATCGGCTGAGATGAAACATCGGGCTTTCTTTCAGTTGCGGATGGTTCCGGTATGTGGGCTGGATATGATTGTATGGTTGGACGGAATTCTGCAAACAGTTCGTCAATTTCCTTCTTATGCAAATCATCCTGGCGTTGTTTTTCGGCTTTGTAATTCTTTTCTAACTGTTCAATAGTGATGCCTTGTTGCTTTGCTTCAAGATAGAATGTCCAGTCACAATCGAACCTATCTTCAAGCTTTTGCCGCCCGTTGCCTGCGCCAGCAATTTTCGTGAGCTTGGCTTCGTTGCCATGATCGTCGCAAAGCTTCATGCCTCGACCGGAGGCACGAAGGTGATAGCCATCCCGGTTGAGCCGGTCTTCTAACTCCTCCCAGCTGGTGAGAGTTGTGAAGGGTTTGTCAGCAAGATCTTGTTTAACCTGACGGGCAAACTTTTCCATATCCACGCGTGATTTGCGAGGGCGATTCCGAGGGACCTGGATTTCTCCACGGCGCACTTTATCCCAATCGTATGTCTTTCCAGTACTTGGATCGATGTGTCGACCAGGTTCAATTTTTAAGCCAAAATCTTTTTCGATTTGGCACTTCATTTCTTCAAGCTTAATTAAGTCACGCAACGGATCTGACACTGTGCATTTAGTCGGATGAACACGATTTATCATGACGTGCATATGCCGATTGTCAGTATCGCCATGAACAACGTATAGAGCCTGATGCTCATCCATGCTCAAGGCCCGCAGCATTCGCTCTGCCGTCGCACCCCAAAGCTCAGGGGTTGATTTGTCATTGTCAATTTCGGGAAGGGATACAACATAGTGCAAGGAGGCCGCTTTTCGTGCACGCGTGTTGAGGGCCGCTGTTTCACCCATCCAATTCGCTACATCTCGAACTTGGTTTGCTGTGAGAGGTTTTTTGTCATTGAACTGGCAGTTTAATGACGCTGATATTTCCACGCGCCCCTCCCCATCTTTATGCGGGCGGTTACCGTTTGAATCTGGCTCACCTTCCAGAAAATATTCAGCCAATCCAATAAAATCACGCCGGTGTTGATGGCGGGGGCGTGGGGTAGAGCCAATGGGGTTGGCAGGAGTGCTGCGGCGGTTTCCACCGGTTCTTACAGAGGGGCCGATAATGCCTATTTTCTGCCCCTTAGTGAGCTCGCGCATGGCTTTGTCTTCTGCAACACCAGCCCCCCCTGTGTGACGCCTTGTGGGGTCGTCTTCAAGCTTCTGAATTTTTTTTACGATCATCGGTGTGACCTATTTGTTTTACAGCAACACTGAGTTCATCAAGAACGCAAAAAATGCGCTCTTCAAGTTCCTGTAAACCTTCGTTATGAGCCCTGCGAGTTAGTTGGTTGAGGTTGTTTCCTAGCAACATCAATTGACGAATAGTTTTTGCGTCTGTGCGTGAAAATAAGCGTTTCAGGGACGCGTTGCGGATGTATGTCGAAGTGCTATTGAAGCCAGCGCTCTCGGCAAGTTTTTCGAGTTCTTCGTTTTCACGCGCGCTGTAGCGAACAGACCAAATACGTTCACGGTAATCTGGCTTCTTTTCGCGCTTTTTTGAGGGGCTTTTTGGGTTCATTTTTAGACCTTGAGTGGGCCTGCGGGCTCCACGAAAGCTGGTGATAATTATACGCGTAGCGTATGACATTATCCTCGCCAGCACTATACCTAATATCTATTTTTTCTTGAAAACATGGTGTGTCTAGTGTAGTGTGGGGCGTGTGTCACAAATTACTGAACAGAGATAAGTGTGCTGGCGAGGATAATGTCATACATAAATGTATGTCCTTATCGCCAGCATTCGGGGATGGCTGCGCCACCCCTCAAGTCTTTGGGAAAGCTGATATGACGTCAGCATTAAAAGGAATGTGACATGCAAAATGAATCGAACGAATTCATCGCGAAACAACCGAAAAATTTAGACGCCCATGAGCAGATTGGAGCCGAAGAAATCGGCCACGAAACTGTGACTGATGGGGCTGTGCCGGAGAGCCAATTTCAGCGTGTTCTCGGGTGGGGATATGCTGGCGCGTCTTTCGTCTTTGCGGGGGTTTTGTGGTTCGTTGATGAAGCGTCAGTACCCGTTGTAACGTTCGGCTTTATTGGCTTCATTCTTCTGATTTTTGCTGCCGTTAAAATCAAGGGATTTTTGTCTGATCCCGCGTCAATTCCCTATAAATATGATCAGGTCGAAAAGTGGATAATTATTGCTTTTGAGCGCCTACGTCTAGAGCTCGGAAACAAAACTCTTGGCACGTTGATTGTGCTCGCAGTGCTCGCCCCATTTATTCTTTCTCTTTGAGGGGTGTGCTATGACAAACGGATTTTTTTCTGCGCTGATTTGTCTTGTTTTTATGGCTGCGATTGGTCCTAACGTGGCTTATGCGCAGACACCTATTATGAACGCACCAGTAGTCGATGAAAAAACGGTCATTCAAAAGATTGAAACCGTTTTGAATAAGGACTGTTACAGCTGCCCACTTTTTGAAAAGCTCGATGAAGTTAAAAAAGAATGGGTGATTGATTTATACAAAAAGCTAGCGCCCCATCTTCTTATTCCGCTTAAAAATATAATGATCCTGTTCATGGTCATCACTGGAGTACGTATGGGATTGAACCCCGGTGGCGCAATGGAGATCGGTAGAAAATCATTAATCTCCCTGGGTGTTTTTACAGGTGTTGTCGTGTTGCTCTCGGCGACCAATGGTGACCCTCTAGCGTGGATGATAATTGAAAAAATTGAGAGTGGAGCTCTCAAGCTTGGAGCCTTTGTGGTTCAGAACACGATCGATAAAGATATTGCTCAGGACTACGCATCACTAGGTGGTGGGTTCTACGGCATTTTAAGTAAGTCAATTGAGACTTCGATTTTTGAAGTCCTTCATGTTGGTGGTGTTCTTATAACCGGTCAAAATGCTTCAACGTTTGGTGTCACGGAAGCAATTGTTCGTGTGGCAACCGGGCTCATGTTGATCCTTCCTTTTGTATTTGTGTTGGGGCTCTTTATGGCCTTCTTAGTTGAGGCCATGTTTAAGTTTGCTGTGATCTCTATGCTGTCTCCATTGTTAATTGCAGCACTCTCATTTCAATGGTCTCGAGCATATGTAAAACAATCATTTCAAGTTCTACTGAATGGGTTTCTGATTATTGTTTTTGCATCATTTGCGATGAGCCTTTCAATAAAAGTTATCAATGCACAAGTGTCGGAACTTATGTTCATTCAAGATAAATATAGCCAGTTGAAAGAGGAGGCAGAGCAAGAAGCAAACAAGGTTTGTTCTTCTCAAGTCTATGCCCACGAAGACGATGGTCTCGGCAATGAACATGATGAAGTTTTTGATGATCAGTGTAAGCGTTACTGGCAACAGATAGACGCTATAGACGCGAAAGCATTCAGTGTGTTGGGCACTGAATATTTTATGGTCGTCGTTATCGGCTTGATGTCCGTTCTTCTGCATCTTCAATCGAAGACGTTGGCCTCTAATATTAGCAGCGCACAGGATGGGGCAGGTGCTGCTGCAGGTGTGGTTGGAGGTGGCAAGATTGCTACTGGTGCTGCGCTAGGTGTGGCCTCAAGGTTTGTGTCTGGAGGGGCTCGAGCGGCTGGGCGCGCAAGTCCTGTTGCCAATGTGATGAATCACGGCTTGGCAGGTGGAGCCGTTCATACTGCTACGCAGATGATGGGCATGGGAGGAGGGGGGGCAAATCCCTCTGATCCATTCCGCCAAGGCCCAATTCATGCAGCTGGGGGGATGCCACAGCCTCAAGCATCATCTGCGCCCACGTCCAGCTCTGTTGGAGACATGATGGCCACTGCTGGGGATGCTTTGTCAGGGGAGGGCCTTCGCAAAGGGCCTAAAAAATAGGCCTGTTGTTTTCTTGGTTAAATTGGCTTTAGGGGAGATGCTATGAGGTACACAGTCGTCGGATATTGCGCAGATCTATACGATCTCCAGACGTGGGTTATTGAGGCACGAAATGTTGATCAAGCAATTCGCTGCGCTTTCCGCAATGCGGATTGCACTTGGCGATTTGTGGCTGCCTTTGATGGTGAGGTAGCCATCAAGGCTCAACATGAGAATTTCCCAAAAACGATGCCTGAGCCACCTCATTCCCATGCTTATGGCTTCATGCCATCAGAGCCGTATACGTCAATGTGGATCGATGAGCATAGTGAGAAGGTGGCTATATTCTCATCCCAAGAAACACATTGGTTATTTCATGTGCGTGAATTCTCTTTGATGCACAACGAACAGGGAAACTATACATTTGTAGGATGCCTTAAAGGGGATCATACGCCGGTGAGAATCCTAGCGCCGATTGGCTCAAATAAGTTGTGGTTACAGCCCATCGAACATTCTGAGGCTATGGTTTAGGCACTTCTTGGATAAAGTCGTCAGCTGCCTTGCAGCTGAGCTGAAAGAGGACGGCAAACACCAATATCAAATTCATCTTTGACAACGAGTTTATGGTCAGCACTTTCGAAACGCCGCCGGGAGGTTCTGTGTTGACGAGGCACATGCTGGGGGGCGAAAGCGAGTTAATCTCGTTTCCCACTAACACTGCGCAAGCGATGCTTCACAGTGCCCCTCCCTTAACGCGCGAAGTGGAGGTTAGCGGACTTGTGACAAATGTACTGCGCTGTTGAAGAGATTTACGCTCACACTTCCGTCCTTTGGGTCCACCCGAAGTCGAACATGTCCGTTTTTGGGATAGAGATCATAACGGTGAATGTTGTGCCGGACTAGAATCTTATCGTTTCTACCCAACCTTTTTTTCTTTTGCGTGGAGAAACTGGAAGTACTGTATGCATCGTTGGTATGTCCAAGTATGCGCTTAACATCGGATGACGTTGGTAGCTCAGTCGAGCCGCGTTTGAATGGAGAGAGAAAGGCTACTGGCGAGTTCATGTTTTTCCACAACTGTGGAGCATCGGCGTTTGTGGAGCCGTGATGGGCCACTTTGAAGGCACCAGCTGGTTGCGCAGCTTGATAGGACAAAGATGTATTCAGGACGGATGTCCAGCCCTTTCCTGGTGTTTCTTCTAAGTCAGCTCCAAATATTGCCGAAAACGGCTGGACGCTTGAGTTAGTGTTACTTGCATTTTGTTCCAGAAGTATCGCGGCAGAAACATCGTTAGGACGCAATTGCGTTGCGCCTCTTCGTTCAGCTTTAAAGTCAGGTGTCTGGGTCGATACATATGCGAGAAATTGGCCGACCTTAGCGTCGGACGGAGCCAGGGCGCTTACGCGCATATCTGGTGTGTTGATGAAAAGGGTATCTTGTTTAACAAAGGTGGGGGTTTTCGGCGCGCGGGCAGTACTGAGCTTTAAAACATTATATAGCTCTCGAGTTGTTTGACTGAGAGCAGCTGGGTCATTGTTGGCGAAATAGGTGATGTATTTCACCATCTCTTTAGTTGCAAGAATGCTAGGGCAGACAAGCTTTGCTGATTTGCATTCATCGAATAGTTTTGCAATTCCACCAACATGATCCCCGTCTGGATGAGTAATCACATTATGCGTTACTTGCTCCGCAACATTCACGCCAATAGCTTCTAGGTATGCAAGAGCAGAAGGGGTTCGTTTGTCTTCTTCAAGACAGCTATCCACTGTAAACCATAGGCCGTCGCCATAGTGGACAACAATGCACTCCCCATAGCCGGGGCCAAATAGAGATATTTCCAACTCTTGAGGAGATGGCGAAGAGTACTCAGCTTTTGAAGTTGTGGGCTGAATTGCTCTTTTAGCTACCAAACTTATCCTCACGAGTTTCTGTTAATGAAGCTTGGGCTGGAGCAGCCATATCTTCTGCAGAAGCTGGGCTCTCAATACTTCCAAGACTGCGCCAGAGTTCATCAGCTACTGCGTCAGCGCGTTCTAAATCTCGTTTGCCCCAACGAGGCATGCGCCGGAAGACTAATCGTGTGGTTTTTTGGCGCCCTTGCCCAGGGGGATGGATGACACCAACTGTGAGGTAAAAAATGGAACCTTCTTTAAGGAGGTCTAGATCTCCATGGTCCACCTCATCAATTCCAATTTCGACACCATCTTCAGCTACAGATAAATCGCTATTTGTTTTTCGAATTGATGCGTAAAACTTCGTTTGCTCAACCGCAGTAATGACTCCTTCCCAGTTGGAAAGAACATCAAATCGAACAGCGTGATGATTTGAGGCCCGGGCTACTTTTTTTCGGGTACGAATATGAGGGCCATTTCCTTCAGCTGCCGTGTCTTTGTAATCCGCATTTCGAGGAGCCGAAGGGCCAACTTCAGGGGTCCTGGAAAAGACAGGCATAGCTTCAGCGCTGATGGTGTCGTCTTCGAAATAGACTGGTGCGGTTGATGCCTCAATCATTGTTTTACGCTTTCAATGGTTTCCATGAGGCCATCTGCGATAAATTCAGCCTTTTCCATCACAGCTGACCAGTGTGTATGTAATACGTCTATAGCTTCAGTGCAACCTGTTGTATTTTCTGGGTCACTGATGGAAAAGTGATTGTTGATACCAAGCTCAACTGCAGAGTGGTCGTCTTTGACCGCCCGAACCTCAGCATCAATGTATCCTTCAATGCCATCTGGACGGGGTTGTTGTCTCATGGCCATGCGAATCATGCCACCATGCTTTTGAGCATCTTCTCCCTTGATCTCATCACCCCATTTCCCCCAATGTTCTTTAGGGGCGAGTAATGAACCAAATGCATCCCTGGTAGCTTCGTTGCCACAGGAGAATAAAATAGTACGGTTAAGACCAAGCTGCCAGATTTGCGAATGAACGAGGTGCTCTCCAAAAATGGAAACAGCCATATCTTTAATCAAGTCTTTATATATAGCTTCGCAACCTACCATAAAGCGGTTAGCCTGGATTTCGAATGTAATATACCCAGCTGTAAAGCGGGTAATATCGGCATGAATAATCTCTATATCCGCATCTTCGGCTTGTTCTTTTGAAATCAAGCTATTGAGCTCAAGCCATGCTGGATGGAAAATGCGGGGATTAAATGCCCCGCGTAAAACAATACTTGCTTCATCCCGTAGCGGTTCGATGCGCATGGCCGTATCCTGTTGAGAGCGTGCTTACTACTGTAAGTACAATACGTTACGTTAATATAGTTATAAACTCAAAAAACTCGGGTATGTGGTGTTCTGATTAACTCGTTGAGAAATAGAGCTATTTCAGGCTTATCCGAGCTTTTTGGCTAAGTCTGTTGCCTTTAGATGAGTGTACCGTCTCAACATATCTAACGTTTTGTGGCCAGTTATGTGACTAACTTCCATGATGTCGAGACCGTGTTCGAAAAGCCGTGATGTCGCTTCATGCCGCAAATCATGGAAGCGAAAATTCTCAATTTCAGCAGCCGCGCGGGCTTTCTTGAAATGGTGCTCAAGGGAGTGTGTTGTGATTGGGAAGGCTCGTCCTTCTTTGTCTATGGACGCGGGCGTGTTTTCCAAAGCATCCAAGGCACGAGAGCTCAATGGCACATCACGTGAGGTCCCATTTTTCGTATCTGGTAGGTGAATGACCGCGTCCTTGTAATCGATGTGTGCCCGTTTGATCGACAGAATTTCTCCCAAACGCATGCCGGTTTCGATCGCAATAATAACAATTGGTTTTAGCCAATGGCTCTTGCTGGCATCACAAGCCTTCAGGAGGCGGGCCTCTTCGTCTTGTGCCGGATCCGCATGTTTGACTAGCCGACGATCGCGGCCAGGTCGATGCTTTGGCATGGGCAAACCCTTCACTGGATTGTGCAACCCTTCCATACCCCATTCGAATTTTGCTGTCTCATAGACCTGGGAAATGATGGTGGCCATGTTTCGGATTGTCGTTGGTGCTTTGTCCATTCCGACAAGATCATCCCGCCAGCTCGCAATATCTGATGAACGAAGCCGGGTTAACGTGAATTCAGAAAGCTTCATACGCTTTAGAAGGTCAATCCGCGCCTCTTCCTGCTTTGCCCCTTTCTTATTAGGAGTGACCTCTTTGAGATAGCGGTCGAGGGCATCGTGCAGCGTAGTGTTTTCTGCGTTTCCAATTGGTACGAACGAGCGCTTATCCATCTGGCCTTCAATATCGCGTGCCCAGGCCTTGGCATCAGGGTGCTTATTAAAAGTACGGGTTTGAGTGGGATAACCTTTGCGCCGAATCTGGACGCACCAGGCCACCCCCTTCTTGGTTTTTCGTTTGCTGATGGTAGCCATGCCACATTCCCCAAACTGACGATGCAGTGTGATTAAATTGTGACATATCGAGCGACCGCAAGCAAGTTTATGGCTCGGAGGTAATGGGCTGTGCCTTCTAAGCACTTGTTTTTCATTTGTAAAATGGCGGAGAGAGAGGGATTCGAACCCTCGGTACCCGTGAAGGCACAACGGTTTTCGAGTTCGTTTGAGTATTGCATCACGAAGGCGATGAAGTAGCTGTGTTTGACATAATCATCTGAAAATAAGGACTAATGTTATGCGTCAATACAGAAATTAGAGATTTTAGTGAATTTGGGGTCGTTACAAACTTGTCACACTAACATCTTTCAACAAATGAAATGTAAAGTGGTTTATGTCGCCTTTGACGCATGGGTAAGTTGTTGCTGTCTTCGGTTGGTCGTGATGTCACGCTTTGTGATAAACTCTTCCCAGCCTTTAATGATTGCATAGATCGCGAGGTCTTTGGCTTTCAATCCCATTCAGAAAATGCCTGATCTAGGTTTTTGTCTAGATATAAACTGGTATTTATGACGTCACCATGAACAATCTTTTGCCTCATCAATTTGCGACGTTACATCGATCATTGGTAGTAGTTCTTCAAGGCCAAAAGCAAAGCATGGATATTTCAGGGGGACATGGTGTCGTGACGTGCATCTGCAAAAGGTTGAGGTAAAGAGTTTCTCGGTCAGCATTATTGACCACGCACGACACTATGGGGAAGGTGGACATATCCGTTACGCAGCTCTGCGGATTGACCTAGCTACCGCTTAAGTAATGCATGACCTTCCCCGACAACCCGGCTGATGCGAAAATACAATCGTTTATGCACTATAAGCGGCAGAACATTTATTCAGAATCAGGAATTGATTTACTCAAGATGATGACGAAGAAAAAGAAAGTATTTATCAGCTCTGACGCAAACAACACACGCGCTTCTTGAACAAGGGGCTGAAAACCTCCGTAGGTCAATGTGAATGCGGTTGCAACACTAAGGTACAACGCATTCGTAGTGTTTACACAACCGTCTGGCCAAGCAATTAAATCGCTATATTGATACTCGTAAAGGTATGCATAACAGACAAGGTAAAAGGCGAGAGAAAGCATAAATGCTAAAAAGCGGCGTTGTTGATGAGGCAGATCCTTTTTTACTGGCAGGATGCCGCTCCAGGCATGGTAGTAAAAATAACTGAATAAATTGGACGCAATAAGGTACCAAATGACGTAGCCCATAATAGTGGAAGACACCTGATAGTAGATTGCGAATAAAACTAGTCCCCATTTCAGGATCATATAAACATCAATGGCGATACTTTTCGCTTTCCGATCGCCATCTTTTGACGCATCTTCACCGTTACAAAACAAGTAAAAATACCCGGAAAACACCTTCAACCATTCAATTAAATTTAATAATCTCAATAATGTGATTATTGATTTGGCGGTAGGGTAAATAAAACCATATTTATATTTACTATTTTTTTCATAATCATCTTTTGTGTCTAAAAAATAGGCTCTAACATATCTTGCAAACATTATGAGAAATTCCTGAGAATCTATGATTTCTACAGTGGTCCAGAAATGTATATGCGATAGATCTAAAACCAGCAGCTTCTGAGTTGAAACACAAACAGGGAGAAACCCGGACCAGATCATCCTATTGACGAACGCGCTATGCTACCTGTACGCTAATTCCCTAATCAATCACAATTACCTGTCACACTCGCACTTTATTTTGATCATGTCTGTAAATTTGACGCCACAACGCAATGAACGCCTAGATAGATATCGCGTAGATGGGCAACTCTATACCATTGGAACTTCAGCAGGGCGGGTTGGCTTTCATGCGCAACAGTGGCGTGCTCTTGATCTGGTGAGCAATTTGATTGTCGACCTTCAGTCTGTTGAAAATCCTGAAGTTGGGGTTCTCGGCGCAGGTGTGTCGGGAACGGTCTGCTTTACAGCCTTAAAGGCCTTGGGCGTGAAAAACGTAAAGCTCATCGAAGCACACGATGATATTTTGCAACAGCAGGCGACCGCAGAACATCGTCATGCCCATCCGAGTTACAATGATTGGCCGATTCAACTCGACCAGGGAAGAGAATACCTGTCGACGACCAATCTACCGTTCATGAACTGGTATGCCGATAATGTGAAAGAAATTACGGAGCAGATAAAGGAAGACGAAAATTTTGCGTCTTTTTGTAAAGAAAACTCTGATGATGTGTTGACGAGCCATACAATTACTAACATCCGTCTCGATAAGATGGATGACCGAATTTATGTCACCGCCGATCATCCGCTGAAGAGAAACAAACGGTTTAGGTTTGATTTCACGATTATCGCTCTCGGGTTTGGTCGGGAAAAACACCTCCACCTGTCAAGTTCAGGCTCTTACTGGTGGAGCGATAACGTGAAAAACTATCGCAGCGATCACTTGTACGCAGACTTGCCGCGATATGTGACGGGGAAAGGGGATGGCGGCCTCATTGATTATGTTCGTCTCGCCCTAAAAGAGGGAAATGTCCTCGATAAAAATGAAACAAACCCGGCCCTTGAAGTTATCGGATTGCTGAGAAAAGAAGAGTATCAAAAATTAGATAACGCCTGGCCTGAGAAAAACCAGCAGGCAACGGACGCCGAAAAGCATCTTGCCGAATGCTTTGCCCCTCAAGAAGGGGAGCCTAATCCCCAAAATTTTTATAATTTCATGCACCGCCTTTGCACGGAAAACAGCCATTACCCTGGCGCTGAAGAAATACAAAAAATGATTGAAAGAAATTTTAAGCGTGCGGAAGAGCTCGACAGAATTCACTTGGTCGGAGATGGGGATACGCCATTCAATGAAAAAGTCTCTCCGGTCAACGCGCTTTTGTATTCATTGTTTTACACATCAAATGAAAACGAACGGTACAAGCAAGGGGGCATTGAAGACAATCGTCTGCAAATCAATGGGGAGCCGGTTTCTGAAAAACATATCCATTTCACCAGAACGGGCTCACAAGACCTCATTGAGGGCTTGCTGGTCGGTGAAGATCTGAAAGAAAAGTATACGAAATTGCTGGCCGAAAGAGGGGTGAATAATGACCTGATCTTTGAGTGGGAGCGGATTTTCGTAAACATTCCAGTTAAATTCGATAGCAATAAACGCCTGGATCTAGCTGAAAAGTTTTTGCGGCGATACTTCAATAATGCCGACATATATCTCGAACCGGATGAAACTTTTGTTGTTTGTCTGCCTGAAGATGACTCAAATGATAATGTCTATAAAAAACTTGGCGGCTTTGACCGGCAGATTTTTGGTGTGGGCGTGAAATATGAGTTTCGGCACGCATGCCCAGTATGTGGCGTTGATTTTGAGGCTGCACCATGACGACAAATGCTGCCCCCCCCATACAAATAGGTCAAAAACTGTATTCTGCGCCGAATGAAACTGGCGGCAGATATTATTCTTTCATGAGCGGTTTCCTTGAAAACGCGCAGGGCTACGAATGCGAAGATGATCTTCGGCTGTACGGTTTGGTTCCTACCTCCTTCTTGGATAACTTGGGCACCGGGAAAATTTACATCAAAAAGGAAGATGGTGATTTTGCTGAGGTCGGTACGTCGCACCTGCCGTCGAATATGAACGGCGATGCCTTGGGGCAAGCTCTCCTTGGGTGTTTCTCGATTAAAGACGATGTGGTGATCGATCCCAATTTTGATCCAGAGGCCATTGTCACGGAGATCGTTGGAGGGCTTCGGCTCCTCTCTGCGCATGATGAAGATAGAAACAGGGCAACTGAGCTTTATATTGCGCATCCAAACCGCACATTAAGGTGTGACGCAATACATCTGCCTCAAGGTGCCCCCTCTACGATTGAGGGCTGCATATGTGTACGCTCGATGGGAGAGGCAAATCAGGACTTTCCTTCACAAAAAGAGTTTGGTGCGATTTATGCAACCCAAGACGGTTATCTTGGACCGACGATTGCTATCGACGAGGGGCGTTCTGAAACTTTTATTCTGCCTTACAAAGCCATCAGCGCCTTGCTTAAAACGACGTCTTTCAAGTTCGCCACTCCCAAAGTTCTGTTGGCCCAAAACGAGCGAAATAAACCGGAGCTTGTTTTGCTAAATCCGATAGAATTGGCTGCGCTCTTCAAAGCTGATCATGAGGCCAAACTGCTCGGGGCACTCGAACATTTAGACAATTGGAGTGGGATGATAGGTGAGTTAAGTGTCCCTGATTTCAATGAGTATACGGAACCTCTTCTCGGACTTGACGATATTCTTCATTTTTCCAATGATAATGTCTTCATGATGAGGCGCATTGGTGATTCACACGAGGTTCCAATTTCTGATTACATTCAGAAATTTAGATCTAAGAATCGTGAAGGGTTAGGGAATGTGTCATGAGAAAGCGGCATGGCGACCAACGTAAACTCCTTTCCGCGATGGCGTTTCTTCATTGCGAGATCATGGGGCGACAGGAGAGTGTGTCATTTAAAAGCAAAGATGATCACGATATTACTTTTATATATGACACCGATATCATCGCGACTTATCTTGAGCCGTGGAAGACAGGCCCCTTGGATAATGAGGGGGGGTGGGGCTACGGCCAACTCTTGCCACGTATGCATAGGGACGAAGACAAACTCCAGTATCGCGCGTCGGAAGATAGCATTGCTTGGTTTACAGCCTCTTTGTTGGCGCGCAAAGCCCTGAAGGCTCCTGTCGAGTATG
The DNA here is from genome assembly GCF_036689815.1 of Magnetovibrio sp. PR-2. Classification (NCBI taxonomy): domain Bacteria; kingdom Pseudomonadati; phylum Pseudomonadota; class Alphaproteobacteria; order Rhodospirillales; family Magnetovibrionaceae; genus Magnetovibrio; species Magnetovibrio massiliensis. The sequence goes on from NZ_JBAHUR010000019.1 coordinate 54,093, forward strand.
AGGATGGTAGTTCATCTGACGAGAATGCCGAAGATCAATCTTTTAGCCGAGCATTGAGTTGCATATATCAATTCCCACACCATTACTCTGAAACAAATAGCCATTTAAAATATTTAGATAGAGAAACTAAATCTATCGCCAATCGTGACCCTGAAACGAACGAGGAAAGACGGTTTAAAGTTCTAACGGAAGTCCTTGTTGTTTCTGCCATCGAAAGAGGACAATCGGATCAGCAGATCGTTGATCTTATTTCTAAACGATTTGAATCTCGATTTATGAGATTTGGGAGCAAACAGTCGAAGCTTCTAAGAGAAAAAGAAAATTATACAAAGTTTTTAAATCGTTATGGCGACATTCATAAGTTTGATTTTGACGCATTTAACGACCTTTTGAACGACGCGAAAGAAAAAGTTGATTTAAATTTCGAATATTTTGAAGTTGAAAAATATGCTCGGCGTGCTCTTGAGCTGTTTTGGCAAGATCGTCTAGGGTCAAAATCTGGTGATAGCTTAAAGGCAGATGCTCGCGCTTTAACCGACATGGCCATTTACAATAAACGCCTCTTGATGCAGGGCGTTAAGCGGCGGCTCGTGTTTGTGACTGGGGATAGAACTCTAGTACGAGCAACATACAATACGAAACCTGAGTACTTAGAGCCAATCATCAGGCGTGTGCTAATGGCTGATGTTTTTGCACACAAATTAAACGTCAATGATAATCATGAAGCAGCCCAGTTATTAGAAAAGCTGTACGAATTTTTTGGAATTATCACAGATGAATCGGATGAGTATTCATCGTGGTTTAGCCGATTTTCATTTCATTATATTCGTCACTTCTGGGCAATTGCGCCTGATGCACTTCTGGAAAATGCAAAGACGATCCAGCTCAAAGATCTATTCCATGGATTATTCGCAACTGAAGGCGAACGTTTGTCCCTCTCGCGACAGAATATGGAGCGGCTTGTCCTGAACGGCACCTTCGGGGCACGTGGGGCAGAACTTAATCACGAAGGCTTCATTGACCTTTCTGACTGGTACCAATTTACAAAAGAACGAATTGAAACGGCGCGAGCTGAGGAATTCGGCCTTAACGACATTGATGTCAGAGCGATCCGAAACCAATTGAAGGCGGAAGGTGGTGAGAGCTTTTACACTCGTCTATCTGATGTATTCGAAGAATATCTCAGTCGTCAAAGAGACAGAACGATGTTGTCCTTTTCCAACCGCGGAGCGACAGAGCTAGTGCGTTCAGCAGAGAACGCATCTCGGCCACCGGATCTCTTTTTCCAAACGCTAACGAACACAAACAAAATATTCACTAACCTTTCTATCCGTGATTATTACAAAAATACGGAACATAGTTTCATGGATGACTTCCTGGCCATTAAGGACGACTGCTGCGATAAAAATGTCCGGGGTGAACTGGATGATCGGCAGAAATCGCACTTGAAGTTTCTGGTCTTAGCAGCCGTGTTTGCGGCAGCAGAAAAATGGGAAGCCGCATACGGCCATGCTAGGCGTGCGATCAATATCATCGAACGATCAGATGAGCCAATTCCCGTTCGCTCAGAGATTAAAAGCAACATGTCCGGTCGCGAAGCATATTACATCGCTTCGGTTTGTCGCCGTATGTTGGCCATCACCGAACAAGATTTAATAAAATATGCAAAACAGCATTTGGATAGTGCTCGAAAAGCGCTTGTCAAAGATATGAAAGCCAACGAAGACCTTATACAAGAAAAGCATAATTTAAGGTTTAACAACGAAACTCTCTCGCAGTACATCGCCACGTATTACTTCGTGAGAAGTCAAGTCAATGGTGACGTCGAGAGCGTATATAAACCGCGCAAGGGGCAAGTTTACGACTGTGTGTCTGAGTATGCGCCTGCTTTCATAACATTCTTACAAGAAATGCTCGCCGAAGATCGGGATGAGACCTTTAAATTGACCTGCGATATTGTCAGTTGCAACATCTTACAATCCAAAGTCATTGCTCATTTCTGGCAAGACAATATCTTTATACCAGGTGATATGGACCACTTCAGAGAGTTATACGAGCTAGCACTTCAGTGGCTAAATAAGAGAAAAGAAGAAGAGAACTATATAGAAACGTTTATTATTGGGTGTTACAGAAGGGTTTGTAATGGCCTGCAACAAATAGAATACAGCACGTCAGAAACGACCGTTGATGTTTTCGATACACCAGAAGATGTAGAAGCGTTCTTCGATATTGATTGGGATAAGGGTACATATCAGAACAAACAACTTTCGCGCTACGAGTTCTGGCGCCTTGAGGCACTGAAAGATTTTGCACTTGTTAATTTATTTAACGGCTAATGGCGTTCTTATATCAACATTGCTCATTGGCCTTCAATCCAGTTGAGTTGGCAAGTTGTGAGAGAGCCTGATGAAGATTTTTATCTAGATATAATCATATTTTTATGACGTCACTATCAGCAATTTTGTGTCTTATCGATTTGTGACGTTACGACTTTGGTTCCACTGCTGTGAAGCTATACCTTGCTTGGCAACCCTACGGGAACTGACTTCCTTTCCAATGATGAGGAAACACTGACCTGCAAAAATTGGGAAAATGATTGCACAAAGAAAACAGCTGCTGGATATGTCCTTGGGAGCATCATTCCCTTTGGCGGAATGATGGCCGGTAGCGATACGGAAATCAGAAGCCTAACTATTTTATCTCTTCGACCGGTGTCGTGAGTAAAATATCGCAAGGCGACATGATCATGAAAACCAGCGTGTTCCAGCTTTGATATTTATCTTTCAAGGATAAAGACTACAGCCCCTTTGGCAACAGAGGGAGCTGTGTGGTTACTATTACTCCCCCTTGCCAAGGCCCGTATTCCCGCACTTTTCCTTAACACATAGCACCGGAAAACTTCGGTTTTTTGCCCATTTGAGGCCTTTTTACAGGGTTTCGTGCCAGGCTGTTACGAAACGAATGCTCAGGACCGGTGTGGTAATTCAGTAGATTTCTTGACCGGGACTCCCTGTGCGCGTAACTTGATTATACCTTTACGCGGATTGGAACATCCACATGGAACATCCGGTGTCGGGCGCTTCGCCAGACGGGTTATATTGACGACTTTTATCGGCGCGATTGAGGCCTTTTCATCACCTCCGCTCGCTCCGGTAATGAAAAGGCCTCATCGCGCCTTATCAAGGGTAAAGGAAATTATCGGTGAATCCTTATATTGAAAGGTTCACGAAAAGCATTGATGTATTTAAATCGCGGGTTGCGAATACGTCTGATCACATATTTTTCTGTGGTGGGCCGAAAAACCCGGAGTTAGATCATGGTGCAAAACCACATTCGGCACGCGATTATATTTTGCGCAAAACGTTGGTACACAAGACCAGCCTTTATGAACGCTTCTATTTAGAAGAAAACATGCGTGAATGGCTTTTTGGGGGGCATTTTCAAGATTTGGCGAGTTTTGAGAGACACGTTTCGCAAATCTGTTCACTTGTGTTTTTGATTTCAGAGAGTCCCGGCTCGTATGCTGAATTGGGAGCATTTGCCCACGATGAGGATATCAGCGAAAGGCTCTTTGTGGTTATAAACTCGTCTATCGACAATGACGAGTCGTACATTTCACTTGGACCAATTCTGAAGTTGAGGGAAATTGATGAGGATAAAGTCCTAACCTTTCGTTGGGGGGCAGTTTTCGAAACCGGTAAACCGCCTCGTATCAACGAAGGGCATCTCGATGATGTCTGGGAAAGCATTATCAACAAGCTTCTTGAGTACGAAGAAAAAATCAAAACAGAAACGAAGCTTGATAAAAACAACAGCGGACATGTGTCCCTGATGTTGTTGGACGTCTTGAAAGTATATGGTGCTGCAACGGTTCGTGAATTGGTCGAGGCCATGCAGAATGTGATCCCTGGTGTTACCGAGAGCGACGTAAAACGACACTTGTTTGTTCTTGATAAATTGGATTTGATTACAATACGAACTCACGGCAGAAAATTTTACGTTTCGAATTCCGATCTGCGCCACATCAACATTGATTATGTTGAAGGTACTGACACAGATATTTCTGATCGCACCCGGTTGGGTGTTCTAGTTCGCGAGTGGTTCGAGAAAGAAGATCCTGGCCGCTATAAAGTAATCAAACGGCATGCAGCGGAGGTTCCCGATGAGTAACCTCCTTAAAAGAATTGCTACTGATTTTGGAGTTACCATTCGTGAGGCTAGAATGCTGGTTAATTCAGCACCAAAGAGATATAAAGTTTTTGAAATCGATAAGCGCAATGGCACTAAGCGTTTAGTTGCCCAACCAGCAAAAGAAATAAAAGCCTTGCAAAAGTGGTTGGTTGAAAATGTACTTTCAGAACTTCCTATTCATGATTGCGCAACGGCTTATCGTTCTGGGCGTGGCATCAAATATAATGCCTCCAAGCACGTAAATAACGCATACCTTTTGAAGATGGATTTTAGAAAGTATTTTCCATCAATCAAAAAACTTGATTTAGCCAAACATCTTGCATCCTGTATGACGGACAGGTTTGATGCTGATGATATAGACTTCATATGTAATATCGCTTTATGGAGGCCAAAGAATATCAACGGAAGGCTTAAGGCTGGTAGAGGGCTTGAATTATGCATTGGCGGACCCAGTTCACCGTTCATTGCTAACTCTATTGCATATGCCTTTGATTTACTTGTTTCTGAAGAGTGCAAGCGTATGGGGGTTACCTATACCCGTTATGCTGATGACCTTACATTCTCAACAAATGAAAAGGGTGTGCTTAGAGAAATAGAGTCATTCGTCACCAAAGCCTGCAAGCAAGTGGAGTACCCATATTTAAGAATTAATACTGAGAAGACGGTTCATGCTTCTAAAAAACATAAACGATTTGTAACTGGGGTTACCTTATCTAGCCAAGGGAAGCTTTCTTTGGGGCGAGTGAGGAAAAGAAATATTCGAGCAGCAATCCATAAATTTACTCAGGGACAATTGGATTCAAAATCTACTCTTAGGCTCAGAGGGCTATTAGCCTTTGCTTTAGATGTAGAGCCTTCATTTATAAAGTCTATGAAGAATAAATATGGCGATCATAAAATTGAATCCATTCTAAAATGGGAAAAGCCAGTTTAAGGTTTGTTGATGGACACTTTAAAAAATGCAGAAATATCTTCAAAACTGATTAGAAGCTCTACTACACCTGATGATTATGTGACATGGAATCAAGCAATGAAGAGCTTGGCCTTAGTGTTGTATTCACCTGATCCAAATACTGCCCGTCAGCATGTGATTGATGAGGGGTAGTTTTCCGAAAACGAGATTGAACTTTTTTGGGGCGGCTCTTAGTTCAGCTTCAAACCGAGAAAAATAACTGGAATGGGTATTATTTCAACGTGTCTTGTGCGAAAGCCCAGAAGACATTTAAGCAGATATCTCGGATGCCTGCGGGCAGGGGGCGGCCCTGCCACATTCAACGTGGGTTTTGTGGCGGCCAAGCTGGCGTGAATGATATTATCTTACGAGCTGTAACGTCGCATATTTTACTGTGGCGCCACGACTGTTTCGTCGCGTCAGACATCTTGATCAAATTCCTCGAATAGTTTGATGGTGGCGTAGATCATGAGGTCGTTGGCTTTCATACCTGTTGTGGTAGCCAAATTAGAAAGAGCCAGGTGGAGCTTTTTATCTAGGTACAAGCTGGTTTTTATGACGTCACCGTCTGCTATCTTTTGCCGCATCGTTTTGTGACGTTGCGGTTTCGGGCTGGGTTGTGACGTCATGGTTTTGTCTGCGGTGGTGTGACGTTCTGACTTACTTTGCTTATCTGAAAGTGGGGCAGGAGAGATCCAAATGTTAAAGGG
>NZ_JBAHUR010000020.1 GCF_036689815.1 Magnetovibrio sp. PR-2
ACATGACTAACTATCTGGTCGGGGGGATAGTGAATTATGCCTATTGCCACAAGTGTTGGGTTGGCTAAAATTTAAGCCAAATATAGAGTACTAATTTGCGGGAATTATGAAATGCCTCTTCACAATGTGACGTGGCATGGTGCGTTATCAAGCGAAGACAATGACAACATGATTGAATTTCGGGTCTCCCTTGGTACGAACCTTAATGCGAAAAATGCAAGTGGAGGTATTTAAGTAATGAAGCAAGGCAAGGCTTTCTCAATTTTTATCGGCACCTGCTTAATGGCAGGGTGTAGCGCGGGTGATATGCGTATGTTCGGTGACACCATGTCGTCAATGAATGGTAATGAAGTAACCTATCCAGATCAGAGTAATGTTCAATCTGTCGGTGATGTCAAATTGTTGTCAGGAATAAAAAATGGCAGTGGCTTTCTGATCATCGATAACATGGGCGAGACATATTGTCGGGTAAGGGTTACGTTTGAAGATGGTACTAAAAGCTATTTCAATCTTGACCCAGGCGAAGATACTGGTCTGAAGTATATGTCTGTCTACAATCAAGGGGAACATATGAGAACCATTTGCACTACAAGCAGCTGGGTTTTCAGTGCTTCATTTAACGATGAATAAGCTGTTCGGCATAATGAACAAGACACAATGAACGGATTGGATGCTAAGCAGACCAATATTGGGACTGGCTGCTCTTGGCTATACCCGGCTGTTTCGTAGTCCATTATGTCTCGGCTGGTGTTGCGCGATAAGCGGACTTTATTGCGGTGTTGGGCACCCTATTTATGAGCACATGACACAAGCTTCCAACACAAAAAAAGCGGCTGATTTAGACAGCCGCTTTTTTGTATCTGGTGTGGGCCTGGTTACGCCGGGCGTGGCCGTTTGGCTTTGGCTTTGGGTTTGGCAGCTGGCGCTTGCCCACCCTCTTCCATTTCCTTGCGGCGTTTTTCGCGCATGGCGGCTTGGCGGCGTTTGTATTCTTTGGTTTTGGCGTTCACTTTGCTCGAAAACGTGACCAGCATGGATTGGCTGCCGATAATGCCCAAGAGTGGCATCATCAAGGTCGCCGAAATCCAGTAGACAACGTGCGACAAGGTAATGCTTTCGATCATGAAGACATGATAGAAGAACACAAAAATCCAAAGCAAAACTTCAGCGATGATGAACAGGCGGAACGAAATCCGTTCCGACAGTGGGCGTGGCGTCAATAGGTTCGAGTTAACGAAAGTCAGTGCGCTCAAAATCCCCCCGAGTAAGCAACTCGCAAACAGGACTGCACTCATGACAGCGATCCACGCTTGCATCTCCGTAAAGTTAAAGGCGTTCAGCAGATCTAGATATGCTTCGGCCATTTGTTCCTCCGTCAACAGGCCTTTCGGCCCATTTCGCCAACCGCGCCGGATACGGGTTGGCCTTCAATAAGGGGTGGGAAGTCCGATTTGTCCGTTCCCCAACGTGGCACGATGTCCCTAAAACTAGCGCCATGTGTCGCGAATCGACACGTATTCTTAGGACAAATAATTACAATTCAAAGTGAAGATATGGTTACCGCAACTTTGCGTGTGATTGTCTGCCCCTAAGTCCCCATTTAGCAACATTATAGCGAGAATCAATATAAATCTGAAGAGAATCATACGACTATTGAGGAAGCTGCGATTTGATTTGATCTTATTTTACAGGCTTTAACCTGCCGTCTTTTCCAATGCGCTTTCAGCATCTAACCAAGCCTCTTCGGCGTCTTCGAGCTGTTTTTCGATCTTACCCAGCTGGATTTGTAACTTTGTGAGATCATCCGACGGCGTATCGTACAGCTTCGGATCGGCGAGTTTTTCTTGAATTTGAGACCGTTCGGCCCCCAATTTTGTGACCTCTTTTTCCGCTTTTTGTACGGCTTTGCGCAGGTGCGCGGTGGCGGCGCGGGCTTCGGCGCGGGCTTTGCGGTCAGCCTTTTTGTCCACGCGGGGGCCGTTCGTGACGCCACTGTTTTCTTTGGCGGCGTCCTTCTTGATGCGGCGGGCTTCCATGAGTTTGCACTTGTAGTCGTCCAAATCGCCGTCGAATTGCTTGCACTTGCCATCGTCCACCAGCCACAAGCGGTCGCACACCAGCTCCACCAAGTGCGGATCGTGGCTCACCAGAACCACCGCCCCGTCATAGGTGTTCAACGCTTCGACCAAGGCTTCACGGGCATCGACGTCCAAGTGGTTGGTCGGTTCGTCCAGCAGCATGATGTGCGGTGCTGTGCGGCTCATGTTGGCAAACAACAAGCGCGCCTTTTCGCCGCCCGATAGATTCTGGATCGGCGTGTCGGCCTTGGACTGTTCAAAGCCAAAGCGGCCCAAATGCCCGCGCACCTTGGATTCGATCATGTCTTCCATTTTCGCCTGCATGTATTCGAAGGGCGTCTCGGTTTCGGGCAGTTCTTCGGCTTGGTGCTGGGCAAAGTAGCCGACTTCCAGCTTTTTCGACTTGATGATTTTGCCGTCCTGCGGCTTCAGCCGGCCGGCCAGCATTTTCATCATGGTGGATTTGCCATTGCCGTTGGCCCCCAACAGGGCAATGCGGTCGTCCATATCGATGCGCAAGTCCAAGTCTTTCAGAATGGATTTTCCCGGCTCATACCCCAAAGCCACATCATCCATGGCCACCAGGGGCGGGGACAGGGGGGCTGGATTGGGGAAGGTGAAGGCAATGGTCTTGTCTTCGATGACAGTGGCGATGGGTTCCATCTTTTCCAGCATTTTCAGACGGCTTTGCGCTTGGCGGGCCTTGGTTGCCTTGGCACGGAAACGATCGACGAACGATTGGATGCGGCGTTGCTCGGCCAGTTGCTTCGTGCGGTGCTTGGCTTGTTGGCCCAGCCGTTCGCGGCGGGTCTTTTCAAAGAAATCATAGTTCCCGGCATAACGGGTCAGGCGCTGCTCTTCCAGATGGATGATTTCTTCCACCGACGTGTTGAGCAACGTGCGGTCGTGGGAAATCACAATGATGGTGCCTTGCCAGCTGGCCAGATAGTTTTCCAGCCACAATGTGGCTTCCAAATCCAAGTGGTTGGTGGGTTCGTCCAGCAACAACAGGTCCGGATTGGAAAACAGCACAGCCGCCAGCGCCACGCGCATGCGCCAACCGCCGGAAAAGTCCGAACACGGGCGCTGTTGGGCATCTTCGTCAAAACCCAGACCGGACAGGATTCGTGCGGCCTTGGCCGGTGCGGCGTGGGCGTTGATATCGGCCAAGCGGGTGTGGACCTCGGCAATGCGGTGAGGGTCGGTGACGGTCTCGGATTCAGCCAGCAATTGGGAGCGCTCGACATCTGCGGCCAAAACCGTGTCGATCAGGCTCTTAGGTCCCGACGGGGCTTCTTGGGCGACCATGCCCAAACGCGCGCCGGGGCGCAGGTTTACGGCCCCGGCGTCGACACTCATTTCGCCGGATATCAGCTTGAAAAGAGTGGATTTTCCGGTCCCATTGCGCCCCACCAGACCGACTTTATGGCCCTTGGGCACGTGGGCCGTGGCGCCGTCCAAAAGAACGCGCCCGCCAATGCGGTAGGTAAGGTCATTAATATGCAACATGGCGGGCTTTTAACATGTTGGGCTCAAAGGGGGAACTCCTGGTTCGTCTGAGAGCCGTTCACAAGTGGAAAACCAACCCTTGTCATGGGGGTGTGATCCGGCTATAACCCCGCGACCCGGCCCAAATGGGGGCTGACGAGAATTTTTTCATTAACAGCAGAAGGGCTCGAGAGCATGGCTGTCGAACGCACACTGTCGATTATCAAACCGGACGCCACCGAGCGTAACTTGACCGGCAAGATCAACTCTTACATCGAAGAAGCAGGTCTGCGCATCATTGCACAGAAACGCATCCGTCTTACCCGCGAACAAGCTGAGCAGTTTTACTCTGTTCACGCTGAGCGTTCTTTCTTCGGCGAACTGGTGGATTTCATGATCTCCGGTCCCGTTGTTGTCCAAATCTTGGAAGGTGAAAATGCCATCGCGAAATACCGCGAAGTCATGGGCGCCACCAACCCGGCCAACGCCGACGAAGGCACGATCCGCAAGGACTTCGCCATTGACGTGCAGAACAACTCTGTTCACGGCTCCGATGCACCGGAAACGTCTGCTGTCGAAACGTCGTTCTTCTTCTCGGGTGTTGAAATCGCTGGCTAAGCGCTTTCCACTCCGTTGAATACGAAAAAGGCTGCCCCCGGGCGGCCTTTTTTGTGTTTAAATGCTAGGTACTAGGAGAAGGAGCCCCCCCCATGATTGCTGTCATCTTCGAAGTTTGGCCAGATGAAAATCTTAAACAAAAGTACTTAGATATCGCTGCCGAGCTGCGTCCGCGGCTTGAAGAAATCGACGGTTTTATTTCCATCGAGCGGTTCGAAAGCCTCAATGAGCCGGGCAAACTCTTGTCGCTTTCGTTTTGGCGCGATGAAAAGGCGGTTCAAGATTGGCGCACCCTGGAAGACCACCGTGCGGCGCAAATCAAAGGGCGTGACGGCTACTTCAACAACTACCAATTGCGCGTCGCCCACGTGCTGCGCGATTATGGATTACATGAGCGCGCCGAAGCGCCGAGTGATTCTCAGGCCCTCCTCGGTTAGGGAGAAGTGGGAGGCTTCAATGGAACCATTCAAAGACATCTACGACCGGGCCGCTCAACGCCATGGCGGGGCAAAAGCGTTGGAAGCGGGCATGGCCGAGCTGAAGACGGCGAAGCAGCTCAAGGCCATTCCCGACGACCGCTGGCTTGCGGACTTCACCAAACGCATTTTTCAGGCGGGCTTTAGCTGGAAAGTGATCGACAACAAATGGCCGGGCTTCGAAGAGGCCTTTGAAGGGTTCGATCCGGTACACTGTGCCTACTTATCCGATGAAGACGTCGACAAGCTGTTGCAAAACGAAGCCATCGTGCGCAATGCGCAAAAGATTGTCTCGGTCCGGGCCAACGCGCAGTTTTTAAACGAGCTTGCCAAAGAGCATGGCTCGGCGTCCGCGTTTATTGCGGACTGGCCTATGGATGACTTCATAGGGCTCATGACCGTGCTGAAAAAGCGCGGGTCGCGTCTGGGCGGAAACACGGGGCCCTATGCGTTGCGGATGATGGGCAAGGATAGCTTTATCATCTCCAAAGACGTCACGGCGGCTTTGATCCATGCAGACGTGATCGATAAAAACCCCACATCTCAAAAAGCCCTGCGCGCCGTGCAAGACGCTTTCAACGCCTGGCACGCCGAATGCGGCAAACCCTACGCCCACATCAGCCGGATGTTGGGGATGAGCATCGACGCTTAGACACACCCCGTCTGGCCTAGAGCATCTGGTCAATGCGCCGCTTTTATGCTAGTAATAGTGGTGTTATTCAGTTTGGATAATTATAGATTGAGTTCGGATTGAGTTTCGGCGCTGTGTCATTGCGGGTTGGAACAGGGGGGGATAGTATGGCCGAAAACGCTGCACCGAAAGAGCTTACGGGACAACAAGCCGATTCCTTTGCATTTGATGCTTACAAACGAAAGCTTCTGCGTGAAGTGCTCGCCATGGCGGAGTTTGCCCACGAACAGTGTCGTCCGATTTCTGAACAAGCGGAATGGATGCTGAACGATCTCGAAAAAGGGCTGAGCAAAGGCTCTGAAGGTGTCAGCGTTCAGCTGCTGACAGCGTTGCATCGGGACTTGTGCAATTCCATTGCTCCAGCCAAACCCAAGAGCGTTTTGTACCTCAAAGAACAAAAAGAAAAAGCATGGTCTTTATTTAAGTGGATTTCGCCCATCGGCAACATCCGCTACATGATCATGGCGAGCTTTATCTCGCTGGCGGCCTTTGTGGGCATTTCGGTGATGGATGTCATCAACAAAAAAAACCTGACATCGTCGTTTGTCGAACTGAATTTTTGGGACCAATTGGTGGTCGCCCTATTTTTGTTGAGCGCAGCGGGTATCGGGGCGACGTATGCAAATCTCTACAAAGCCTATACCCATATTCCCAAAGGAACGTATGATCCAGATTACAATGCAACATATTGGGTGCGGTTCGCCTTAGGTTTGACGTCCGGTTATATCTTGGCCGAATTGCTCACCCTTGATATGGGACAGCTAGCCGCGACAGCCTCCGAAGTGACGGCTGATGCTTCAGACGCTGCCGTTGCAGCCGTTGCCGCGTCGTCATCTCCGTCAGGGCCACCAAAAACAGTCGCTATGGGGGTGATGGTTTCCAAGCCTGTTCTGGCGCTTTTGGGCGGTTTTTCGGCCAGTGCCGTCTTTCGTATTCTGACCCGCTTGGTCGAAGCCGTAGAAGCCATCGTTCAAGGTGATGCGAAAACGCGGATTGAATTGAAGGAAGCCGAAAACATGGCGAAGCTTCAGGTCGCGGAAGTACAGCGCAAGTCGGAACACATCCAGCAATTGGTGGGGATGAAGGCCAGCTTGCAAGCCGCAAACGCGAGTGCGGATCTCGTCAAAATTGTTGATGATCTGATCCAAAAAACGACGCGAACGGCGCCTGCCGAACCACCGTTAGCGGATGGTTAATTGAGCTTTCAAAGGTTCCAAGTGTCCCTCATAAGCCCGCCAGCCTTCAACCGACGTCGTGTAGATGGGTTGACGCACTTGCCATTGGCTGGCGGTCAGGACTTTGCGTTCGGTCTTGTGGAAGTCTAAAACCGCGTCCGTCCAATCGAGCCCGCAGAAATCTAAGATTTGACGCGCGCGAGGTTCAAAGTCTGCGATCAAATCTTCGTACTGCACATCCAATATGTCGAGGGGCAGCACGTCTTTCCAGAACGCCATCAAATCTTCGTAAGACCGATAACGCCGCCCCAGTTTTTCCAAGTCATAGGCGTAGACGTGGCTGCCGGAAAATTTTTGTTGGAAGATCGAAAAACACGTCGCCATGGGATCGCGTTTGCAGTGAATGATTTTGGCGTTCGGGAATGCTGCTGCGATTAAGCCCAGATAACGATAGTTGTCCGGCATTTTATCGCTATAGCGTGCTTTGTCCGGTGCGATGGCGCGAAGGCGTTCGAGGTGCCCATCCGCAAAGTCCGCGACCTGTTCGGGGGTGAGCGATGCCAGCCCGCCGGGCGATTGTTCCAAGGTCGTGGCAAAATCGACAACGTCTTCCAATTCGCCAGCCCCTTCGGCGTCGGGGTGGGAGGAAATGATTTGTTCCACCAACGTGGTGGCTGAGCGCGGCATGCCGACGATGAACACCGGCGCGTCACTGTCGGACCCGGCAACGGCCAGGTGTTCGATGACGTCGCGCGTAAAGGCGGACTTGATGGCGTCGAACAATTGGCGCTCGTCCTTTTCGGTCCAACGTATGGATTGATCGAGCAGCGCGTTGCCTTTGGACAAATGTGCGAAGGCGTCGTCGAAGTTTTTCTGGCGGTGACGGATCTCGCTCAAGGCGAAATGGAATAGGGCGGCGTCCTCTGTGTTGGCGTTGGCGGCGTCTGTCAACACGGCCATATGGATGTCGGTGAAGTCGAAGGCTTTGTCCTTGGTCAACATCAACAGCACAAAAGCATGATCGCCGTGCGCAGCCATGAAATCTTTGGCGACCTTGCGCGCCATGTCGAAGTCGCCTTTGTTTTGGTGGGCCTTGATGATGTTGGTGACAATCTCGCTGTCCGCCGGGCGCTGGGCAAAAGCTTTTTCAAACAAGGGCAGGGCCTGTTCGTGCAGGCCTTGCCCCATGCGCAGACGGGCGAAGTTGAAAAGTGCATCGCCGAAGTCCGGAGCGAGCTTCAAGGCGTGTTCGTAATGCTCAACCGCACGGGTGCTGGCACCACTCTTTTGCAAAGCAATGGCGTAGTTGGTGTGGAACTGTGGAGACGGCTTTGCATTTTTGAGCAGTGTTTCAAAAATGGGTAAGGCTTCATCGAACTTACCCATTTCCGTCAAAACACCAGCCAAGTTGAAATGCGCTTCGCCAAAATTGGGTTGCACCTTTAGCGCCTTTTTAAACAACGTCACGGCCTTGCCCGCTTTGCCCAGCTTGGATAAGGACACGCCATGGGCATTGAGTGCGCCTGGGTGGTTGGGCATTTTCTTCACGGCTTTGGCCAGGTGCTTGTCGGCTTTTTCAAAATCTTGGGTTTGCAGGGCACGCAGGCCTAAGTTGAAGTTCGCCATGGGGTGCGACGGGCGCAGTTTTAGGGCGACGTCAAGAGCCGCAGCGCCGTCTTGGACCCGGTTTTGCGACAACAGCACAACGCCTAAGTTGCAATGGTATTCGGGGTCTTGGGCGTGCAGTTGGATGGCTTGGCTGAACAGTTTCGCCGCATCTGCCGGATGACCGGCCTGCATGGCGATAACGCCCAAGATGTTCATGGCGGCGTGGTTTTGCGGATCCATCCCCAAAACTTGGCGCACCAGCGGCTCAGCCTGTTGCAATTGACCTTTGCGTTGCAGATCGATGGCTTGCTTTAACAGTGCTTTGGGATTGGCGGAGCCTGCGGGCGGGAAGACCATCGTGAAACCTTTGGGATTAGCGGGACGGGTTGACCAAGGCGCCTAGGGGTAATGGTGCGTCTTGGATGATGACGCGTTCCGCACTCACTCGAACGCGGCCTTCGGCAATGTAACGTACAGCTTGCGGGTAGATCACGTGCTCTTGTTCTAAGATGCGGCCCGCGAGGGTGTCGGCGTCGTCGTCGGGCAGTATAGGCACGGCGGCTTGCACGATGATGGGGCCTTCGTCCATGGCGGGGCGGACGAAATGCACGGTGCACCCGCCAAAGCGCGCACCTTCTTCTATCATGCGTTCGTGCACATGCAGGCCTTTGTACGCCGGCAGAAGCGACGGGTGAATGTTGATCAGCTTGTCGCGCCATTTGCGCACGAAGCCGTCCGACAGCAGGCGCATGAAGCCAGCGAGGCACACCAATTCGGCCCCGGTCTCTTCAATGACAGCGCTCATGGCTTCGTCGAATCTTTCGCGGTCGTCGAAGTCTTTGTGGCTGAGGGTCGCTGTGGCGATGCCAGCCTCTTTCGCCCGTTCCAAGCCATAGGCGTCGGCCTTGTTGGACAGCACTATGACGATTTCAGCCGGGAAGTCGTCGTCTTTGCAGGCGTCAATCAGCGCTTGCAAGTTCGATCCGCGGCCGGAGATCAGGACGGCGAGTTTCATCATCGTGCTTAGCCCCAAGCTTTGTCGGCGTTGTTCAAGACCACGCCTTCGTTGCCGTCTGGCCGCGCAATGATGCGCCCGATCTCAAAGACCGTCTCTCCTTCAGTTTCGAAGATGGCTTTGAGCTCTTGAGCTTTGGTGCTGTCCACGACCACAGCCATGCCGACGCCACAGTTAAACGTGCGCGCCATTTCTGTTGCGGCGATGTTGCCTTCAGATTGCAGCCAGCGGAAAACCTCGGGCGTGTCCCAGGACGTGGCATCCACTTCGGCCGCCAAATTGTCGGGCAACACGCGGGGGATATTTTCCAAAATGCCGCCGCCGGTGATGTGGCTTAGCGCATGCACGCCGCCGGACTTGATGGCGGCCAAACAGGACTTCACATAAATCTTGGTCGGCGCCAGAAGTGCCTCACCCAACGTCTTGCCCGGCGCAAACGGGGCTTCGCCGTTGTAAGCCAAGCGCGCTTTGTCGACGATGTGATCGCGCAAGACTTCTTGCATTTTGGTGTCGGCAGGGCCGTCAATAACGGCGTCGGCCACGACTTTGCGCACCAACGAAAACCCGTTGGAATGCAGGCCGTTGGACGCCAAGCCCAAAATCACGTCGCCTTCGATCACCTGATCGCCCGTGAGAATCTCATCACGCTCCACCGCGCCGACGCAGAACCCGGCCAAATCATAGTCGCCACCGCCGTACATGCCCGGCATTTCCGCCGTTTCGCCGCCGATGAGCGCACAGCCCGATTGGCGACACCCCTCGGCGATGCCGGAAACGATGGCTTTGCCGGCTTCGACCTTCAGCTTGCCCGTGGCGTAATAATCTAAGAAGAACAGCGGCTCAGCACCTTGCACCACCAAGTCGTTGACGCACATGGCGACCAAATCGATGCCCACGGTGTCGTGTGTCTCGGTGGAAATGGCGATTTTCAGCTTGGTGCCCACGCCGTCGGTGCCTGCGACCAAGATCGGGTCTTTAAAACCTGCGTCTTTGAGGTCGAACATTGCCCCAAAACCGCCCAATCCGGATGCTACACCGGATCGTGTGGTGGATTTGGCGTCATCTTTGATGGCTTCGACCAGCGCATTGCCCGCATCGATATCGACGCCTGCGTCTTTGTAACTTGCCCCGGACATGGTGGTCTCCTTAACCGATTTGTGGGCGTAAAATGAACGCCGCTCTGGAAATGATTGTGGAACGTGGTAAAACCAGTGCCAAGACTGTGAAACATACCCATTTGGGACCGCTTTGCAATGGCGCAAAACAAGGGAATTCGCTCGATGAGATATGCTCGTGCTTTAGGGCTTGTTTTTGCTCTGATCTTGACGCTCACAAACGCTACGGCTGAAGCGGCTGCACCGCGTTTGTTCGAGGTGTCGAACGTCGTCGTTGACGTCACGGCGGATTCGGCCTCCAACGCCCGGGTTCAGGCGCTGGCTAAGGCCGAAAAGATCGCGTTTGAACGCCTGACGAAGCGTTTGACCCTCCAGGCCTATCATGACCGCCTGCCCAGCTTAGGTGCGGCGCAAATCTCTGAACTTATTCAAGATTTTCAGGTTATGGAGGAAAAAGCGTCCTCGGTTCGCTACATCGCAAACTTGACGTATCGTTTTCGTGCCGAACAGATGCGGACATTGTTGAACGCCGAAGGCATTCCGTTCGCCGAAACGTCGTCCAAGCCCGTATTAATGCTGCCCGTTTACCAAGCCGCAGGCGCACTTTTGCTGTGGGATGAACCCAATCCGTGGCGCGTGGCCTGGAATCGCCAAGACGAAGAGGGCGCAAATCAAGGTCTGGTGCCCATGGTTTTGCCTGTGGGGGATTTGAACGATGTGCGTTCCATCGGCGCTGAACAAGCTATAGAAGGCGATATGGCGCGTCTTTCCGAAATCGCGCGGCGCTACGAAGCCGGTGATGTTGTTGTCGCACACGGCATTTTGCGCATGGATTCGTTCAACGGCCTGCCGGAATTGGAAGTGTATCTCACGCGTTTCGGCTCTGCCCTGCAAGAACACACCGTGGTCAAAAGCTTCACGTCCGAGCCCGGCGACGATGTGAACACGCTGCTGGACCGCGCCGTTGCGCAGCTGACGGCCCAAGTCGAAGACAACTGGAAGCAAGACAACCTGATCCAGACGGGCAGCGCACAGCTGCTGCCGATTTCCGTCCCTGTGGGCAACCTGGGCGATTGGGTGCGGGTGCGCGACCGCTTGAACGGCGTGGCTGTGGTTCAAAAAATGGACCTGGTGCTGTTGCGCTTGGATGAGGTGCGGGTGAACCTTCACTTCATCGGCGACGCGGAACAGCTGGCTCTGTCACTGGATCAAGCGGACCTGAGCCTTTGGGAAGAAGCCGGTCATTGGTATTTGGCGGAAAAATTGCCGCTATCAACGGCAAGCCAATAAGCATCTGCCTTGGTCAATCTGCCCAACATCATCACACTTTTGCGAATCGGTGCGACACCCGTTGTGGTGTGGCTGATTGTTGAAGGGCATTTGATTTGGGCGTTTTGGGTGTTTGTCGCAGCAGGCGTGTCCGATGCCTTGGACGGGTTTCTCGCCAAGCAGTTCGATATGGAGACAGAGCTCGGCAAGTACCTCGACCCCATTGCCGACAAAGCCTTGCTGGTTTCGACCTACATCACCTTGGGCATCAATGGTTACATCCCCAATTGGTTGGTGATTTTGGTGGTGTTTCGCGACATTGCCATTGTTGGGGGAGCATTGCTCTTTGAAACCATGACGCATTCGCTTACGATGCAACCGTTGATGATCAGCAAGCTCAACACGGCCTTGCAGATTGTCTTGGTTTGCGCCGTTATGGCGGTGGTGGGGTATTCCGTCGAATTGCACGGAATTTTGGACGTGCTGGTTAGCGTGACGGCTGTTGCGACCATTGCATCGGGATTGACTTACGCCGTTGTCTGGATCAAGCGCTGGTCCCAGTTGGAGGACGAACAATGAGCCGGGAAAAGCAAATGTGGTTCTGGGTGGGCGGATTGGCCGTTTTTCTAGGCCTCGTGTACCTGTTGAGCAGTGTGTTGACCCCGTTTATCGCCGGGCTTGCCGTGGCGTACTTTTTGGACCCCTTGGCCGATAAGCTGGAAGCGGCGCTGAAATCGCGCTCGGCTGCGACGGCTTTGATCTTGCTTGTGTTCTTTGTCGTCGTGGGTGCGGTCGGGGTTGCGCTGTTTCCGCTGCTCCAAGCTCAAGTCGCCGGACTTGTCGCGCGCATTCCCGACGGTGTCCAAGCCGCGCATGAGCTGTTGGACCCGCTGGTGGCTCAGATTGAGGCGGAGCTGGGCGCACAAGAAATTCAAAACCTCAAAGACAACGCAGGCGCGTTCGCAGGCAAAGCCGTGTCTTGGGGGCTGGATGTGGTGCAAAGCCTGTTCATGGGCGGCAAGGCCGTGATGAACACGTTGTCATTGCTGTTTATCATGCCCATCGTTGCGTTTTTCCTGTTGCGCGATTGGGACATCTTGGTGGCCAAGGTCGATAGCTTGTTGCCGCGGAGCTCCCAAGAAACCATCCGCGAACAATTCCGCGATATTGACGCCACCATTGCCGGTTTTGTCCGCGGTCAAGCGACTGTGTGTTTGGCACTGGGCACCATTTACGCCACGGGGTTGACGCTGGTGGGGCTAGAATTCGGCCTGTTGATTGGGCTGGGCACGGGCTTGATGGCATTTGTGCCTTACGTCGGCATGGTGATTGGGCTGTTGGTTGCGTTTGGCGTGGCTATGCTGCAATTCACCGAGGTCACGCAGTTTGTGATGGTCGCGGCGGTCTTCGGCGTTGGTCAAACCATTGATGCGGCGTTCTTGACCCCCAACTTGGTGGGTGGTCGCGTTGGCCTGCATCCGGTGTGGATCATCTTCGCTTTGATGGCGGGCGGTGCTTTATTTGGCTTTACCGGTGTGTTGCTGGCCGTTCCGGTCGCCTCCGTCATCGGTGTGCTGGTGCGTTTTGGCATTGGCCGCTACCGGGCCTCGGTTCTGTACACGGGATAATTCAGACGTGACGGCGCGCCAAATTCCTTTCGATTTCGAACACCGTCCGGCTTTGGGTGGCGAAGATTTCCTGATCGCGCCCAGTAATGGAGAAGCCATCAGTTGGGTCGAGCGTTGGCCCGACTGGCCTGGACCCGTGTTGGTGATTTGTGGTCCCGAAGGGGCGGGTAAAACCCACTTGGCCCATGTGTTTCAGGCCCAAAGCGCAGCCAAAACCGTCACGTCGGACGCGCTTGCCCGCGACAATGCCGATGGGGTTCTGGCGGGGGCGAAAGCGCTGGTTTTGGAAGACGTCGAAACCTTCATAGAGCAAGGCTTGGCCGAAGAGGTTTTGCATCTCTATAACCTGTGCAAGGAAGAGGGGCTGAAAGTCTTGATGACCGCAACTCAGCCGCCTGCGCGGTGGGGGATTGTGTTGAAGGACCTGAGCTCACGCCTCAACACCGCACCTGTGGCTGAAATCAGCCCGCCCGATGATGCGCTGCTTACGGCTTTGATTGTGAAGCAGTTCGCAGACCGTCAATTGCACATCGACGCGGATGTGCTGAGCTACATGTTGGCGCGAATGGAGCGCTCTTTTGGCGGTGTGCGCCGCCTGATCACAGCTGTGGACGACGAAGCTATGGTGCAAAAACGCGCCATTACCGTTCCTCTGGTGCGCCAAGTTTTGGAAAAGCTCTAGGTCTGGTTTTGAACTTTTTGTGAAATCGTGACGAAGGGTCTTTGGGATACATGACAAAAGGGCGCTAAGCGATTAAACTGGCGTTGGAATTTCGTTCCCCACGGTGTCAAAACAGGTTTTGGCCGACCGTGAAGTTCCTGATCACATTCTATTTTCGCCATGAGGCTGCGTGACTTTATCGTGCAGCCATGTGTGCACAAGGTATTGGCAATGAACAAAATGGACACGCCGCGCATCAATCTCGATTCATCCGACCGTTTCATCAACCGCGAACTTTCGTGGCTGGCGTTCAACACCCGGGTGATGGAAGAAGCCAGCAACGAAAAGCACCCTTTGTTGGAACGTGTGCGATTCTTGAGCATTTCTGCAGCCAACTTGGACGAATTTTACATGGTTCGCGTCGCGGGTCTGAAAGGCCAAGACCGCGCGGGTGTCTCGACCTTATCCGAAGACGGCCTGACCCCAGCGCAGCAGCTGCAAGCCATCAACGAGGCCACGCACAAACTGATGACCAGCCAGCAAGACTGCTGGAAAGCGTTGCAAGACCTGCTGCACAAAGAAGGCATCAAGGTTCTCAAACACACAGAAGTTTCGGACCGGGACACCAAGTGGTTGGAAAGCTATTTCTTGGATCACATTTTCCCGGTGTTGACGCCATTGGCGATTGATCCGGCGCATCCGTTCCCGTTCATTCCGAACTTAGGTTTTTCGCTGGTGATGCTGTTGCAGCGCCGCGACACCAAAGAACATTTGCGTGCGCTGTTGCCGTTGCCGCACTTGATCGAACGCTTCGTGCGCCTGCCGGGCGCGGCCATTCGCTTTATCCCCATCGAAGAAGTGGTGGAGATGTTCTTGGACCGTTTGTTCCCGAACTACGAGCCCATGCAAATCGGCAATTTCCGCATCATTCGCGACAGCGAAATGGAAATTGATGAAGAAGCCGAAGATTTGGTGCGCACGTTTGAAAGCGCATTGAAACGCCGTCGCCGTGGTTCAGTCATTCGCTTGACGTTTAACAAAGGCATCTTCGACGACTTGGCGCGCATCATCATCGATGAAATTGATGTGGACGAAGAAGACGTCTTCCACTTAGGCGGCATTTTGGGCATGGCGGACTTGTCGCAGTTGATCGTCAAAGAACGCCCCGACTTGTTGTTCGAACCGTTCAATGCGCGCTTCCCCGAACGGGTGCGCGACTTTGGCGGCAACGTGTTCCAGGCCATTCGCAAAAAAGACATGGTGGTGCATCACCCCTATGAAAGCTTCGACGTTGTGGTTCAGTTCGTGCGCCAAGCCGCACGCGACCCCAAAGTCGTTGCCATCAAGCAAACATTGTACCGCACATCCAACGACAGCCCCATTGTCGAAGCTTTGATCGAAGCTGCCGAAGCGGGCAAATCCGTCACCGCGATGGTGGAGCTGAAAGCGCGTTTTGACGAAGAAGCCAACATCCGCTGGGCACGCGATTTGGAACGCGCCGGTGTGCAGGTGGTCTACGGCTTTATCGATAAAAAGACACACGCCAAAGTGAATTTGGTGGTGCGCCGCGAATCCCACGGCATGCGCGCCTACGTGCACTACGGCACGGGCAACTATCACCCGATTACGGCGAAGGTTTATACCGACCTGTCGTTCTTCACCTGCGATCCGGCCTTAACGGCGGACGCGGCGCGGCTGTTCAACTACATGACCGGTTACGCCAGCCCCGAAGATATGGAAAAACTCAGCTATTCGCCGCTGACCATGCACGATTTCTTGCTCGAACAGATCGAAAATGAAATCAAAAATGCCAAGGCAGGTAAACCGTCGGGCATTTGGGCGAAGATGAATTCGGTGGTGGACCCGGCGTTGATCGACGCCATGTACCGCGCCTCCAACGCAGGTGTCAAAATCGAATTGGTGATCCGCGGGATTTGTTGCTTGCGTCCGGGCATTCCGGGCATGTCGGAAAACATCCGGGTGCGCTCCATCGTCGGGCGCTATTTGGAACATTCGCGCATCGTCGCCTTCGCCAACGGCCAAGACCTGCCGTCGCGTGCGGCCAAGGTCTATATCTCTTCGGCCGATTGGATGCCGCGCAACCTGTATCGCCGCCTCGAAACGTTGGTGCCCATCGAAAACCCGACGGTGCACCGCCAAGTCTTGGACGAAATCATGGGCGTCAGCCTGCGCGATACGGAACAAAGCTGGGTGTTGAGTGCAGACGGGTCTTACGACCGCGTGGTCGAGATGGAGAACCCTTTGAGTGCACACCACTACTTTATGACGTCCGAAAGCGTTTCGGGTCGTGGTTCCGGTACCAAGGGCAAAACCAAGTCTGCTAAAAAGAAAAAAACGAATAAGTAAAGCGTGGTGAACACACACCTTGATGACGACCACTCTCCCTTTTGACAGCATCCATTCGGCCGGACAGCACGGGCGTGTGGCGGTGGTGGATATCGGCTCGAACTCTGTGCGCTTGGTGGTCTATGACGCACCGACGCGCCTGCCTATTCCCATGTACAACGAAAAAGCCCAGTGTGCGTTGGGGCGTGGACTTGGCGCTTCGGGGGTGTTGAACCCCAACGGTGTTGAATGTGCCATGTCCAGTGTGGTGCGTTTCGCAGGTCTTGCCGAAGCCATGGGCGTTGAAAACTTCGTGTTGGTCGCCACCGCAGCGGTACGTGAAGCCAAAGACGGCGAAGCATTTGTTGCCGATGTGCGCGACGCCATTGGCCGAGATATTCAAGTCTTGTCGGGTGAAGAAGAAGCCAAGTACGCAGCCTTGGGCTTGCTCATGGGTGTGCCGCACGCGGACGGCGTGATCGGCGATTTGGGTGGCGGGTCCTTGGATATGGTGGGGCTGGAACATGGCGATTTTTCTAAATCCACAACGTTGCCCTTTGGCCATTTGCGCTTAGGCGAAGCCGCTGAAGGCAATCCCGAAATCGCGCGCGATTTGGTCACTGCCGAAATGTCAAAACTGAATTGGCTCAAAGGCGTGAAGGGCCGCACAGTCTATGCAGCGGGCGGTTCGTGGCGCGCCATTGCCCGGATACTCATCGATCAGACCTCGCACCCCTTGCATGTGGTGGACAACTTCACCATTGGTGCGGAGCAGGCGAAAAAAATCCTCCACTTGATCAGCGGGGCTGGGCGTCATTCTTTAGATCTCATCCCCGGTGTCCCCAAAAAACGTATTGAGACGTTGCCGTTTGCCGCTGCCGCTTTGGAAGGCATGTTGGAAGTGACCCAGGCTTCACAACTGCAGTTTTCCGGCTTTGGTATGCGCGAAGGGGTGTTGCTGTCGTGCTTGGACGATGATTTGCGCAAGCAAGACCCATTGCTGGCGGCGTGCAAAACCATGGCGGAACGCACCGGACGTTTTTCGGTCAAAGGTCGGGAAATGCTGGTGTGGATGTCGCCATTGTTTCCCGATGAAACGCCGGAAGAATACCGCTTGCGGTATGCTGCCTGTTTGCTCAGCGATATCGGCTGGAACGAACACCCGGACTATCGCGCTGAACACTCGTTCTTGCGCACGCTGCGTGTGCCATATGCCGGCCTGACGCATGCCGAGCGCGCCTTGTTGGCTGCCACCATTTATGTGCGTCAAAACGGGGACTTGGCTGATCCGTTGATCCGTCCGTTCTTAGGGTTGTTGGACGTGGGGCAGTTGTCTTGGATCAAAACGACGGGCTTGGCCATGCGCTTGGGCCACACCATTTCGGGCAGTG
Organism: Magnetovibrio sp. PR-2; assembly: GCF_036689815.1. Classification (NCBI taxonomy): domain Bacteria; kingdom Pseudomonadati; phylum Pseudomonadota; class Alphaproteobacteria; order Rhodospirillales; family Magnetovibrionaceae; genus Magnetovibrio; species Magnetovibrio massiliensis. The sequence continues at coordinate 17,560 of NZ_JBAHUR010000020.1, forward strand.
CGCCCGGCGTGTTGGCAGACACGCACTTGGAAGTGACCAAAGAAAAACTGTGGTTACACGTCAATGACACTAGCCGCCATGCGCTGATCAGTGAAGCCGTGCGGCGTCGCTTAAAAACCCTTGGCAAATCCTTTGGGTTGAAGGGCAAAGTGGGCTGAGGCCATGACCGATGTTTCGACCCTTGACGACTTCCCGTTCCAAACCTTCGATAAAATCCGTTACGGTGACACAGACCGCCAAGGCCATGTGAACAATGCTGTGTTCACCACCTACTTGGAGACGGGGCGTTGTGAGGTCTTGTATAATCCTGACAACGGTTTGCTGTTGGACGCGACCTCATTTGTGATTGCGCGCGTGGATGTACACTTTGTCGCCGAAATCAATTGGCCGGGGCGGGTGGAAATCGGCACGGGTATCAGCAAAGTGGGCAACAGCTCAATCGGCCTTCATCAAGCCGTGTTCCAAGACGGGACCTGCGTGTGCCGCGCGGACTCGGTGATTGTTCAAATGAACGATGCCACGCGGAAGTCGCAACCGTTGTCTGATGTGGCGATAAGGTTCTTCGAAACACATTATATGACGGACAGTGCATAGACGACAATATAGCTCAGCTGTTTGATGCGAATTTGTAGAGGATATTATTCTTCTTACTTAGAAGAGTCTTGAGATGTTTTTGTTCAACCAAAACATCAAGTTCCCTGCGGATTTCATTTGTGGAGAATAACTCAAAACTTTCATAGCCAGCTTGTTTGGAGCCCCACTTTTGGATGCGTAGAGGGGAAAAGCCCCATTTTGAATATTGCTTCAAGAAAGCAAGTAATTCAGACCGCAGATTATATTCTGTGACGGGTTCAGTCTGTTTTAGATCATACTCACTGTAGGTTTGGTTCAGGCTGTCAAAGGTTTTGGTCTCAGCATCAAATTTTACAACAGGAATACCTCTGAACTGAGATGAGACCCGCGAAGAATGCGGTACAATAATGAGCGGTTGCACAGCGGCCTTGGTCCTCCGTTCTTTTAGGTAGCCCTCATATGCCGATTTATACAGTTCCAGTTGTTCAACTGCATTGATTAAGGCGGAGGGCCGTTCGGCTACCTTAATTTCAATAATGTAGTGCACAGCCTTCGTTTGGATAATGGCATCAAGCAAGTACGTTTTCGGACCTGATGTGATTTTCGCCATCCCTAGTACATCCTGGAATTCAAAGGGGATGTTCTTTTGATTGAGGTTGGTTATTACAGCCTCTTCGAAGGCCATGGCTTGGTTTACGAGGTCTGCTTTGATGGGAGTATGAACAGGTTCTTCAAGCCCATCTTCGATTCCCTCAGGCCCCACATCTTCAGGGCTAATGGGCTCCACAGCCTCAACATCATCAGCATCTGTATTGCTTGTATCTCTCGCAAGGTCAGCCTCAGCCTTACGTTTTGCTTCTTCCTTGTTCGCGTCGGCTATGAGGTAGTCGAAAAACTTTTCACTTCGCATAGACAAGGCAAAGATTTTTTCCAAAAACTGTGTGTCCGTGATTGTCGTGGCAACAACAAAGATAGAAATAAAATAAACCCAGTTATCATTGGAGGAGAATGCAATGGCTAGCACAAAAAGAGAGCCGATAAGCTGCGTTTGAAGCTTTTGGTTAGCATTTCTGAAGATAGTGATAATCCCCAGAAGTGCTGTCAGTGCAAAAATGGCTGCGAGTGTTTTTGGGGTATGAAGCAAAGAGAGCGCTTTAGCCAACGTGTCCATAGTTTGCCTCAATACAATTGCTCAATGGTGCGGCACTGATTATAGAAGTATTGATCGACTATGCAACTCATGCATGTTCATTGAAGTGGTTCTTCCGCCACACACTTGCCAACCACGGTTGTTCATGGCGGGGCTTTCCTTCCGGGCGGTAGTAGTGGTGCAGCTCTTCAAAGCCTGCGTCTTGGCAGTATGTGCGCCAGCTGTTCCAGGTGTGGTAACAGCAAAAGCGTTCGCCCGAGAAGCCTTCTTCCACATCGCTGTCGCTGTGCATTAAGCGTGGGATGGAGCTGAACAGGACGCCGCTGGGCTTTAAGCTGGCGTGGAGTTCTTTTAAAACGCGGGGGAGTTCTGCGTTGGGCACATGGAACAACGTGGCGTTGGCGAAGATACCGTCGAAGCGTTGGTCTTCTAAATCGAGGGACAAAAAGTCTTGATGCAAAACCTCGCATCCCGTTTGGGCATGCGCCATGTCAACGAAGGCGGGCGAGCCGTCCAGTCCAACGGGCGTGTGGCCTTGGGACTGAAAGTAGACCAAGTCCCGTCCGGGACCGCAGCCTAAGTCCAAGATGGTATACGGCGCTTCGCCTTCGATGGCGTCCAGAAGGGCTTGGTAGTTTTGCGTGACGTCGTGATCCCATGTGCCTTCTTTGAACCCGTCTGCTGAGCGGGTGTAGTGGTTCAACGTGCGGGCCATGGCGGCGCTGTGTTCGGATTTAGGAGGCAAGTTTCTTTTCTCCTGTATCCACATCGAATTGCAGCGCAGCTAAGTGGGCATAAAGCGGCGAAGTTTTGAGCAGTTCTTCGTGGGTCCCCAACGCGACGATCTTTCCGTGTTCCATCACGGCAATGCGGTCGGCATTGACCACGGTGGCAAGCCTGTGGGCGATCACCAATGTTGTGCGGCCTTGTTTGAGGGTTTCCAGGGCTTCTTGCACCAAGCGTTCGCTTTCTGCGTCCAGGGCGCTGGTGGCTTCGTCCAGCAACAAAATTGATGGGTCGCGAAGAAGTGCGCGAGCCAGCGAGATGCGTTGACGTTGACCACCAGACAGCCGCACGCCTTTTTCGCCCAAGAACGTCTCAAACCCATCGGGCAGGGCGTCCAAGAATTCAGCCGCTGCTGCAGCCTTGGCAGCTTCGCGTACGTCCTCGTCGCTGGCGTCAGGGCGGCCATAGCGAATGTTTTCCAAACCCGATGTGCCAAACAATACCGGGTCTTGCGGCACCAAGGCAAAGCGTTCGCGCAAGGCCGTCGGGTCGGCTGTTTTCGCGTCAATGCCGTCCACCAAGACAGCCCCCGTGCCTGGGTCGTAAAATCGCAACAGCATTTGAAACACGGTGGATTTGCCCGCGCCGGACGGGCCCACCAAAGCAACGGTCTCGCCGGGCTGCACGTCTAGGGTGAACGCATCCAAAGCGGCCATATTCGGGCGGGCGGGGTAGTGGAAGGTGACGTCGTCGAACTTCACGCGGCCTTGGGCGGGTGTGGGCAGGGCTATGGGAGTGTTCGGGGCTTGGATGTCGGGCTCGGCTTCCAACAGCTCGATCAAGCGTTCGGTTGCCCCGGCGGCGCGTTGCAGCTCGCCATAGACTTCGCTCATCACACCGACAGACACGGCGACGAGGGCTGCGTAATAGATAAATGCCGCAAGTTCACCGCCGGAAATGTCACCGGCCATCATTTGACGTCCGCCAACCCATAACACTACGCCGATGGCGCTGAACACCAGCAAGATGACCACTGCCATAAGTGCGCCACGTGTACGGATGCGGCGAACGGCCGTGTCGAAAGCGTTGCTGACTTCAACACCAAAGCGTCCCCGGTCCACCGCTTCGTGGGTGAAGGCCTGGACCGTGGACATGGCGTTGATGGTTTCTTCGGCAAATGCGCCGACGTCGGCGACGCGGTCTTGGCTGGCGCGCGACAGTTTGCGCACGCGCCGCCCGAAAATCAAAATGGGAAAGACCACCACAGGTACCACCATCAGCACCATGGCGGTGAGCTGCACGTTGGTGACAAACAGCATGATGATGCCGCCGATCAAGTTCAAAAGATTCCGCAATGCGACAGACGCACTCGATCCGATGACGGATTGTAGCAACGTCGTGTCCGTGGTCAGACGGGAAAGCACTTCGCCCGTTTTGGTGGTTTCGAAAAATCCGGTGTGCAGGGATAGTACGCGATCAAACACGGCCTGGCGCAAATCGGCGACCATGCGCTCACCCAGCCAAGACACCAGATAAAACCGGGCAAAGGTGCCCAACGCCATAATCACAGACAGCGCCATCAGCAAATAAAGCGCTTGATCCAGTGCGCCCGCATTACCATCTCCAAAACCGCCGTCGATCAGTTGTTTCAGACCTTGACCCAGGCCCAACACGGCCATGCCTGTCACCACCAAAGCCACAGCTGCCATGGCTACGCGGGTTTTGTAAGGCGTTAAAAAGCCGATGGTGCGGCGTAGATATTTCAGGTTTTTGCCTTTGGGGCGGTCAAAGGCTTTTGCGTTGCTGGACAAGTTGAAGTGCTCCGAAATTTTGTTCTCTTGAATATGGGGCAAATATGAGGTCCGGCAACCCTTTGAACAGGGCTAGTCTTTTTCGCTAGGTTGTAATCATTCTACAAAAAGAGCATGGTGGCTTGCCGGGCAATGAGGAGGGTTTACCATGTTTAGACAAGCGTACGGTCAAAAGGCCGCCGTTGGCGTTGCTTTTTGCGCGTTAATGGGATTCGGGTTGAGTGCAGAGGGTGCAGAATTTGATCTGAACGATCCCGCATGGTCAGTCAACAAATCTCAAACAGCCTTGGTTCACAAAAATTCAGGCATGCATTTTTCCAAAACCTTAGGTGCGTTTGTGTTGGATAAGAACATCGTGCACGACAACCAGGGCAAAAGCGTCAGCGTTGTCTATTTGGCCAAAGTGAAAGACAAGCAGGTTAAGGCCACAATCTCTGTGCAAACGGAAGAAACGCGCAGCATCGACCAATTGTTCAAAGTCAGCGCGATGGCCTTGGGCTTGCGGTTTGGGAATATCAAACCCTACAAACAGGCCAACATCAAACTTTCAACGAAGCGTGGGAAATTGAAGGGTAAAGCTGCCGCCTACAACGTTGTGCAAAAAGATCAAAGCGTTCAAAATGATACGCGGCTTTACATGTTTAAGATGGGTAGAAATCTCATCAAAGTCCAAACCAGCCATCCCATGGGCTTCGTGCGTGGCGGTGCGCTGATCCACACGGATCTTCTCAAAGAATTGAACTGGGCAAGCCTGAAACGCTGATGTGTTCGGTTTGATTTACAACCCCAAATACATCCGGGCGCATAATGCATATGGCGAGTTGATAAAATCTGTCATCATTATCAGATTATGTGAGCCAGACAATGAACGGGGGTCGTCATGTTTGTAAATCACAAAATGGTCCTTAGTGCTGCGATCATCGCGGCAAGCTCAACGTTGTTTTTCGTCAACACGACACGTGCCCAAGAAGATCCGTTTGGGATCGTTCCTATCTGGGAACATAGCCAGGAAGAACAAGCCCTGATTCACGCCAAAAGCGGCATGGTCTTTCCGGAAATCTTGGGCGGTTTTCAGCTTAACAAAAGCGAAGCAGCCGACAATGAAGGTGACAACGTTAGTGTCGTTTACACTGGTGGCAACGAACAAAAATTCGTTGAAGCCATTGTTTCTTTACAGTTGGGCGAGAAGCGATCTTTGGAGCAATGCTTCAAAGTCAGCTCTGCCGCGTTCGGCCTGCGCAACGGCAACACGAAGCCTTACAAAACCGCAGATATCAAAATTCCAACCAATGACGGCATAGGCCTGAGCGGCAAAGCTGCGGCTTATCGTTTGCCGAAGTCGGATGGGGATGAGGTCGTGGACACGCGCCTCTATATGTTCAAGATCGGCACGGTGTTGGTGAAAATAAAAACGCGCCATCCCGACGGCTACGCCGAAGGCAGCGCGATGATCCACAACGATTTGCTGAAGTCCATGAAATGGACGGGCGGCTGAAGGCTTTAAGCTTCGTCGCCGTTTGAATTGTCCAACAGTACGACCTTTTTGTTTTTAATAGCCAGTCCCATTTCACCGGAGCGGAGCTTCAATGCCGCTTCGCCGAACAGCTCGAAACGCCAGCCTTCCATGGCGGAGACTTTGGCTTCGTCGCCGTAAGCTGCGATTTGATCGATGTCGGCGGCGTTGGCGATGAGCTTTTGTGCCACGCCTGTTTGCTCGCACGTCATTTTCAAAAAGACCTTCAATAAGTCCGCCACCGGGCCGATGCCGGCGGGGAGTTCTTGCTTCTTTTTGACTTTGGGCAATTGATCGTCGGGAACGGCGAGACCGCGTTCCACGGCTTTTAAAATGTCGGCCCCTTGCGGGCCTTTGGCCATGCGGTCGCCAAGGCCGCGCGTGCGTGCCAGGTCGTTCGGGTTTTTCGGCGCGTGGTGGGCGATTTCCATCAGTGCGTCATCGCGCAAAATGCGGTTGCGCGGAATGTCGCGCTTTTGTGCTTCACGTTCGCGCCACGCGGCCAGCTCTTTCAACAAAACAGCAACGCGCGGTTTGGGGTTACGCGACTTGATGCGTTTGTGGGCTTGCTCCGGGTCGCCTTCGTAGGTGCTGGGCGAGGTCAGAATTCCCATTTCGGACTCTAACCATGCTTCACGCCCATTTTGTTCCAGCTTTTTCGAAAGCTTGCGATAGGCATCGCGCAGGTGCGTCACGTCGGACAGGGCGTAGGCAATCTGTTTGTCGGACAGCGGGCGGCGCGACCAGTCGGTGAAGCGCGACGATTTATCGACTCGCGCTTTGGTGAGCTTCGCGATCAAGTTCTCATAGCCCACCTGATCGCCAAACCCACACACCATGGCGGCGACTTGGCTGTCGAACAGCGGTGCGGGAACTTTGCCCGTCAGGTGATGGAAAATTTCCAAATCCTGGCGTGCGGCGTGAAAGACTTTGAGAACCGACGTGTCGTCCATCAAATCGAACAGGGGGGCTAGATCAATACCGGGCGCCAACGCGTCAATGGCGACAGCTTCGTCGGGACCTGCGACTTGGACGAGGCACAGCTTCGGCCAATAGGTGTTTTCGCGCATGAACTCGGTGTCCACGGTGACAAACGGCGTGCCTTTTAAGGAATCGCAGAACTGAACCAGTTCGGATGTTTTGGTAATCATAGTCATGGAGAGGGGTTTTACACGGATTCCTGAGAAATAGGAAGGGGGCAGGCTGAGAGGCCGCCCCCCTCACCCTCCCAGCGCTTGCGCGCCGGGCCCCCTCTCCCTCAGGCAGAGGGAACCCGCACACCGCCACACTTTCCCCCTCTCCACCCACCGGGGTGAGAGGGCCGGGGTGAGGGGGCTTCGCGGTTAGGCTCTGACGTGAGACCCACCCCCAACCGTCACCCCGGACCTGATCCGGGGTCCATGGGCGGGGGCAGAGCCGGAAGGGTTGGTTTTGAACCACAGAGTGCACAGAGTGCACAGAGCTTTTCTTTTCCCTCTGTGGGCTCTGTGGTGAAAAAAACCGCCTGTGCCTGTGACACGTGGACTGCGAAAATCTCTTTTATGTTTCCAAGGCTTATGCCATCCTACAAGAAGCGGTGGAGACGCTCTGCCGCTGGGGCTTTACAACCCCTCAGTTACCAAATTTTGCGCCTGAAACATGGCGTGCGCCCTGACTTTTTTGGTCGGGGGGCCTGTGACGTATGTCCAGGTTCCCCGGAACTAAAGGTCACAGGGACCGTTGGTAACTGCGGTTTGTAAACCCCCCGATCACCTAAAGTAAGGGTCACACGCTGGCGATGGACGCGTCGCCCACGCGTGTCCGCTGGTGGTTGAGGTGGTTTCTCGCTGGCTTGTGGTTTGCCTGTGGGCGCACGCGTTTTTGGCACACGCACTCTGGGCACAAGTGCAGGCGCTTGACGGCGCACGGGTTATTGACGGCGACACCTTGGAGGTGAACGGCGAACGCCATCGTTTGCACGGCATTGACGCCCCCGAACGTGGGCAAACGTGCACAACCGCGTCCGCTTCACCCTGGCCCTGCGGACAAGCCGCAGCGGATGCCTTGCGCGAGCACATCGCGGGGCGTGCCGTCACCTGCATGGCGAACGGGCGCGGACGATATGGACGCCTGATTTCCGTCTGTCGCGTTGGGGATGAGGACTTAGGCCGCTGGCTGGTTAAGCACGGCTGGGCAGTGGCGTATCGTCGTTATTCAAAAGCGTATGTTGCAGATGAGGACGATGCCCGCGAAGCCCAGCTCGGCCTCTGGTCCGGCAAGTTTACGTTGCCTTGGGACTGGCGAAAGCAGCGGCGTACACGGTGAATGTTTTGAACCACAGAGGACACAGAGTGCACAGAGCTTTTCTTTTTCCTCTGTGTCCTCTGTGCACTCTGTGGTGAAAAAAACATGACGAAACACAAACACCGTCGCTCCCGTGCAAACGGGAGCCTAGGGGCGGCAACGCACAATTTTCGTGAGGTTCTGGATTCCCGCTTTCGCGGGAATGACGGGGAGGGGGGGGGAGGTGTTACGCGCCGTCCTCGGTCGCACGGGCCTCATTGTCACATCCAACGTCGTCCAGCCACCCTTGAAGCTTTTCGACCATATGCGGCATGCCGATAGCGGCGAACAGCTCAAGCGCCTGATGCCACAAGCGGCAAGCTTCGTTCATATCCCCGCGTTGTTTGGCAATGTAGCCCAAGTTGACGTAACTGGTCGCCATGCCTTCCTTGTAGCCTAGTTCTTCGCTAATCGTGAGGGATTTGGTGATGAAGTCCTTGGCCTTATACAATTTGCCCTGGGTTAGGGTGATGAGGCCTAAGTTGCCGTAATTGGCCACCATGCATTCCTTGTAGTCTAGTTCTTCGCTAATCGTGAGGGCTTTGGCATGAAAGTCCTTGGCCTTGTCCAGTTGGCGCCGGTCTTGGGCGATGATGCCTAAGTTGCCGTAGTTGGCTGCCATGCCTTCCTTGCTATCCAGCTCTCCGTTGATGGCGAGGGCTTTAGTGTGGAAGTCCTCGGCTTTGTCCAAGACGCCCCGGATTTTGGCGATGACGCCCAAGTTGCCGTACTGGTTCGCCATGCCTTCCTTGCAGCCCAGTTCTTCGTTAATCATGAGGGCTTTGGTGTGGAAATCCTCGGCCTTGTCCAAGTCGCCCTGGGTAAGGGCGATGTTGCCCAAGTTGTTATACTGGTTCGCCACGCCTTCCTTGCAGTCCAGTTCTTCCTCAATCGTGAGGGCTTTGGTGAAGAAGTCCTCGGCCTGGTCCAAGTCGCCCCGGGTTTTGGCGATGATGCCTAAGTTGCCTGTGGCAGCAGCTATGGTGGGTTTGTCTGCCGAAGTATTACCTAGGGCCAGGACTTTTTCGAAGGCCCGTTCCGCTCCGCTCAAATCGCCCAATCGATGTTTGAGTTGCCCCAATTCATTCCAGGCCTCGGCATCGTCCGGGTCCAATTCAGTAGCTTGTTTGTACGCGGCGAGGGCTTTTGGGGTGTCGTGCAGGAACGCCAGCGCACCGATGTGCTTGGCAGCCTGGGCGGCTTCTTGGTGGGCTTTGGTTCCTTCGGCTTTTTTGGCTTCCAGGATGGTTTGGAAGATGGCTTCGGCCTGGGTGGTGTCGCCTTGTTTCAGGTGCTCGAGGGCGAGATCAATGGTTTCGGGGGTATCCGTGGCATCAGGGTCTGATTTTTCTGCCGTCAGGGCGTCAACAGCCTTGCGTAAGGTGTCAATGGTTTGCTGCTGATCATCGATTTGGCGACCATATTTTTCTTTCAAAGCATCAACGACAATTTCAGTTGTTTCGCCATGAGAAGGCGGCGGCAGGGGCTGGTGGTTGAACTTGCGTGCGATCAGCCAGCCAGCTCCGGCCAATAAAACAGGCCCGGCCCAGACGATATGCTTATCAAATAAAGTCCAAAACTCTTCCATGCCCCAAACTCCACCACCCCGCGAACCTTCCCACACCCAAAAAGTGTGCCTTTTCTAAGCCCAATCGGTTGCCTTAATTTTTACACTAAAAAATGGAACATTTTAATTTTGGAGCGAATTGGTAGACTGACGCCGAAAGAATCGTAAGCCGTAGAGTGGGGACATCCATGCCACCGGCAAAAACAAAAGCGATCAAGCTTGAGGACATCATGGGGCGACCCGTGAGCTTGGATGAGTGCTGGGAAGTCGCCGACTTCTTGTTGGCATGCCTTACTCATGTGACCAACGCGCGGCCTTTGTTCGGTGTTTTTCATGCCGAAACCGGAGAACTGACCTGGACCGCCGGTGGTGCTGAAGTCTTTTCCATTTTGTACCCCTACATTGACGAGCAGACGGGTATCAACGTTTCGTGCCTGAACAGTTTGATGGCGTTGTTCGGTATTCCCGAAGACGACTATGCAGACATCGTTGAAACCGGAAAGAAGCTGGCTCCCGGATCGTCATTGTCCGTGATGAAACATTTGGTCGGGCGGGATACGCGGGCGTTTCGCATGGGGATGCGCCGCCGTGTGGGTGAAAACGCCCACGAAGTTCAATTTTCCATGGTTGATGTCACACCGTTCCGCGACACCGCCCGGCGCACCCAGGCCATGGCGGAGCAACTCGTCAAAGGCCTGAACGCACCTCTGGGCGACAGCTCTGCACGCGATATTCTCGACACTGTTTTGCAGGATTTGGACGCTTTATTTGCGCTTGACGACGCTGAGAAAATCGAGGCCTTGACCCAGGATATGAGCACACGCGTGACCCAGGCTTCTCAGCTGATGATCCAGGTGCTGTTATCTTTCGAACAAGATGCAGGCGGTGCGGCGCAATGGCAGCCCCAGACCTTGGACCTAAGCCTGCGCCCGGTGATATCCGTTCACAACCTGCCCATTGACGATTGGCACGATGTCTACAACCAAGTTTTGGTGATCGAAGACGGCGTGCCTTCCATTATCGCCGATCTCGCAGACCGGGTGAAACTTGCCTACAGTTTTGTGTGCAATGCGACCTCGACAATGTTGATATCACCGACCGAAGAACGCTATTTTGCCCTCAACGGGCCTGCGGCGGGAAAGCAGTTTTCGACCATCGAAGAGCTGGTGCGCGGCATCGGCGTCGAAGAAAACTCCACCCGCACCGCAGTGGAGTTTTTCTCCGGTCTGAAAGAGGAGCCCAAGCTGGGCCTGTTTGCCGTGAACGGTGAAAACGTGCAGGCCTGGGGGCGGCCTGGGCTTTATGGTGGATGGCAATCCACACTGGTGCCCGCCATGCAAACCGGGCGCATCGGCGGTGTGGACGTGCGCGGGCTGTTCCATGGCCTGAAAAACCTGCTGCTGCATCTGCAAGTTCTTTACGTCGTCAAAACCCGCAAAGACGTTGACGAAGTTCGCGAAGGGTTGACGGAAACCTCAACCAAAATCCATGAACGCCTGAGCGACCTTGAGCGCATCACCAAAACCGGTAAGCGAGTAGAACGTCTGACCTCCGAATACGTCGGCCAATGGCTGAGTGCAGCGAAAAAAGTCGAAGGCGTGGTCGAGGGTGAGGTGGAAGTGGTCGCGGATGATGCCGAATACATAAAAATCCCTGCTGTGGCCTCGGAAATGGAAGACACCATGGAAGAATTGGTGCGCAACGCCTTCCAACACGGGGCCGACTTGGTCGTCGTTGGGGCGATGAAAAAGGGCGATCATTTGTGCATGCATGTCACCGACAACGGTCCGGGTATGAGTGATGACAAGTTTGAGCAGCTGCAAAACGTGTTGGAAAACCGCGTTTACGACCCAGAGCTTTCGACTCGCACGGACGGCACCGGAAACGGTTTGTTGTCCGCCGCCCAAGCCGTTTCGCGCTTCGTGGATGGGCATTTGGGGGTGACGCCGGGACCGGGCGGAAAGGGCGTCAAAGTCCACATTTCCATGAAGCTGCCCACGTGATCCCAGAATAAGTCAAATTTTGACACGCTTTTCCTTGACAAAACGGCTGTAAAGTAGTGCTTTTGCGCCAAATTTTCTTGACGTAAGGATCACCCATGCACCCCTACCGCACACACACCTGTGGCGAGCTCCGCCTCTCCGACGCTGGCAGCGAAGCGCGCCTTTCGGGCTGGGTTCACCGTAAACGCGACCACGGCGGTTTGCTGTTTGTGGATTTGCGCGACCACTATGGTTTGACGCAGGTGGTGGTGGATCAATCCCACGCCGATTTTGCGACCATCGAAAGCACGCGCCCCGAAAGCGTCGTGACCGTCACGGGCAAGGTGGTCCAACGCACCGAAGACACCGTCAACCGCGAACTGCCCACGGGCGAAGTTGAGCTGGTGATGGAAGCGTTTCATCTGGAAAGCCAAGCCGACGTCCTGCCCATGCAGGTTGCGGGTGGCGAAGACTATTCCGACGAAATGCGCTTGACGCACCGCTATTTGGATCTGCGCCGCGACAAGGTCCACGCCAACATCGTGCTGCGCTCCCAAATCATTGCCTCCGTGCGTCGTCGCATGACGGACCAGGGTTTCTTGGAAATGCAAACGCCGATCTTGACGGCCAGCTCGCCTGAAGGTGCCCGCGATTACTTGGTGCCGTCGCGCCAACACCCGGGCAAGTTCTATGCCCTGCCGCAAGCCCCGCAGCAGTTCAAACAATTGCTGATGGTTTCGGGTTTCGATAAGTACTTCCAAATCGCACCGTGTTTCCGCGATGAAGACGCCCGTGCCGATCGTTCACCGGGAGAGTTTTATCAGCTCGATTACGAAATGGCGTATTGCACCCAAGACGATGTGTTCGAAGCCATCGAGCCTGTTCTGCACGGCATCTTCGAAGAGTTTGGGGGAGACCGTGAAGTCACACCGTTCCCGTTCCCGCGCATTGCTTACAAAGACAGCATGCTCAAGTACGGCTCCGACAAGCCCGATCTGCGCAACCCGCTGATTATCACCGACGTCACCGAACACTTTGCCGGCGGCGGTTTTGGCTTGTTTGCCAAAAACATTGAAAAGGGTGCGGTGGTCCGCGCCGTTCCGGCACCGGGCGCGTCTGAAAACCCGCGCAGCTTCTTTGACAAGCTCAACGACTGGGCGCGCGAAGAAGGCATGGGCGGCTTGGGCTACATCATCTACAACGCCGACGGCACAGCCAAAGGCCCCATTGCGAAAAACCTAGACGATGACCGCGTGGCAGCCATTAAAGAACAAACGGGTGCCAACGACGGCGACGCCGTGTTCTTCGTTTGCCAACAAGAAAACCTGGCCGCCAAGTACGCAGGCTTTGCCCGCGACAAGGTTTGCGACGTGTTGGACGTCCGCGAAGGCGGCAAGTTCAAGTTCTGCTGGATCGTCGACTACCCCATGTATGAAATGGACGAAGACACGGGCGATATCGAATTTTCGCACAACCCGTTCTCTATGCCCCAAGGCGGTATGGATGCGTTGCAAAGCAAAGATCCGCTGGACATTTTGGCGTATCAATACGACATCGTCTGTAACGGCGTTGAGCTGAGCTCGGGCGCTATTCGGAACCACTTGCCGGACATCATGTACAAAGCGTTTGAAATCGCGGGCTACGACAACTCGGTCGTGGACGAGAAATTCGGCGGCATGATCAACGCATTTAAATACGGCGCACCGCCTCACGGTGGTTCGGCCCCGGGGATTGATCGCATGGTGATGTTGTTGGCCGACGAGCCCAATATCCGCGAAGTCATCGCCTTCCCCATGAACCAACAAGCCCAAGACTTGTTGATGAAAGCTCCGGCCGAAGCCGATCCCAAACACCTGCGCGAATTGTACCTAAAGCTGGTCCCCCTACCGCAAGCGGAAAAGAAAAGCGACGCCCAAGAGGGCGAAAAACCCGAAGGTTAAGTGACGTGCTGAGCACTGCATTCAAAAGCCTGCTTGTTGCCTGCTTAAGCGTGGTGTGCCTGTCTGTTGTTACGGCCGAGGCCCATGATGTGCAAGTTGCCGAAGCCGAGGTGCGCAAAATGCCCTTGGTGAACGTGACGCCGTCCGTCTATGTCATCCACGGCATGGTGTCCTTGCCGACAAATGACAACAACGCGTTCATCAACAATCCCGGTTTTGTGGTGACACCAAAAGGTGTGGTTGTGATTGACCCGGGTGCGAGCACCGGCGTTGGTAAAATCCTCTTGGAACACATTGCTTCCGTCACGGACAAGCCTGTCGTGGCCGTCATCAACACCCATGTGCACGGTGATCATTGGTTCGGCAATCACGCGGTGCGCAAAGCGTACCCAGACGTGCCGATCTATGCGCACCGAAAAGCCATTGCCCGCATCCGTGGCGGTGCTGACAAAGAATGGCTGTCTCTGTTCCAACGCATGGCTCCCGTCGCTATGGCAGGCACGGAAATCGTCCGCCCCAATCAAAAGCTTGATGGTGGTGAGGAGCTGATTTTGGGGGGCGAGAGTTTTAACATCCTCTATCCCGTCGATCACGCACACACGGATTCCGACATCATGATCGAAATTCCGGGTGAGCAGACGATGTTTTTGGGCGATGTCGTGATGAACAATCGCGCCTTTGGCAATCGTCCGCACGAAAGCTCGTTTTCCGGCATGGAAGATGCCATCCGCATCGTGTTGGACCGCCCAGGCATCAAACACTTCATCCCCGGCCACGGCCCCATCGGTGGGCGGGACATGGTCGAAAACTACTTGAACTTGGTTGCGACGTTGCGCGCTTCGGTGACAAAGTACTACAAAGCTGGCGAAGCCGACTTCGAAATGCGTGAGAAGGTTTTGGCTGAGCTGGGCGCCTACAGCAGTTGGTACGGCTTCGACGTCATGGGCCGCAATATCAGTTTCGTATACTTAGAAGTCGAAGACGAGAATTTCTGACCACTTTTGTGATAGACTAAGCCCCATGAGAAAACTTGGCGCATTTTTATCCGCTTTCCTCATTGCGGTGCCTGTTTTGGCTGACGCCCCCATCGGCGACGGCGCAGCCGACTTGCCTTTGTTCGACGCCCACATGCATTACAAGATCGAAGCGTGGGATGACTATCCTCCCTCCACCGTTGTTGAACTGATGGATAAAACCGGCGTGGCGCAGGCGTTGGTATCGTCCACGCCCGATCGCGGTACCATCAAGCTTTGGAAATTTGCACCCGACCGCTTTGTTCCGGAAATGCGGCCCTATGCAGGCCAAGCCAATTCGCGAAACTGGACCACGCAGCCGGGGATGTTGGACTATATCGTCAAGCGTCTAGACAGCTATCCCCACACGGGCATTGGCGAGTTTCATCTGCACCGCATCGATGTTCGCGACAAGGACTTGATCAATGGCATTGTGTCCTTGGCCGTCGAGCGCGATTTGTTCATCCATATCCATTCAGGGGCCGAGCCTGTGCGGTTTTTGTTCAAGTTGGAACCGCGCCTGAAAATCATTTGGGCCCATGCGGGCATGTCGGACCCGCCCCACATCATTCGCGACTTGATGGATCGGCATGAGAATCTCTACGCCGACACGTCCTATCGCGAGCACGATATCCTGTCCCCAGACGGTATTGATGCGAAGTGGAAGGCCTTGCTGATCGATCATGCCGACCGTTTTATGGTGGGCTCTGACACGTGGGTGAACGATCAGTGGGCGATGTATCAAGAGCTGATGGGGATGAACCGCAAATGGTTGAGGTACTTGCCCAAAGCCGTTGCGGAACAAATCGCCTTTAAAAATGCCGAGCGTTTGTATCAGCGCAAAATCCAACTGGACTGAATGGGCCACGCCAATGTGTTGCTGATTTTGACCGGGGATGTTGGGCAAAGAGGCGCCCAATCCCGTTCCGGCGACATCAACTGAGCGGAGCGTGTCGCCGAAACGGTGGGCAGGGGACCTGACGTTTGGGGCATGGACGTGCTGTACATTGTCAGGGACCCTTTCACGAACTGAAGGACAATTTTGAGGGTTCGATGCGACGCAGCACCGAAAGGATACGAAGGGCCCGTTCTTTTGCGCGGCTTTTGGCGGGCGCAAAACGGCGCTCAAAATCGAGCTTTTGTTCCCATTCACGAATAAAATCGCGCGGCTGGTCTGGCAGGGGCCGTTCACCCGTTAACGCGCCGATGGTGCGGCCAAAGTCGGGATGCAGTTCAGGTTGGAATGCCAAGTCTTCGTATTCATCCCAGGCTAGAACACCGCTGACATATAAATCCAGGCTGAGGTTTTGCATTTCGCGCGGGCTCATAGCGCGCGCATCGGCTTTGACGATGATGCCTTTCATGGGGGCTTCGGACAGCGGGCGGCCTGTACCGATTTTTTCTTCGGGGACTTGGGGTGGCTGGAACACAACGATGTTGCGCCCCGATTTGTGTGGGCCTTCTATGGCGTCGGGGATCAGCGGTTCCAAATCACCCATCCATTCTTCGTGCCAAATTTTATCGCGCAACGTGGCGGTGAGACTGCCCCCGCTCTGGTGTCTACGTGGGGCCTGGCGCGTGGCGCTTTCGGGCAAAAGTGCGCGCGCCGCGACACGAGAGACGGGGGCAGTTTCGGGGTGCCCGTGCAGGGCAGGGGTTCGGGAGGTGTGTGCACGGGCTTGGGGATCGGACGAGGGTTTTTTAAACGAGATGTTCATGTGCCGAGCCCTCCCAATTGAGGACACCAAAAAACCCGCCCGACCGCTACAAGAGCGGTGCGGGACGGTAGTTGGTGCTTGAGGGAACGGGTGAACATAGGGAAACCTAACTTTGTCTGGCGGTTGTTAAGTGGTTCAGCGGGGCGGGCCTTTAGGCTTTAACGGGTGCGCGTTTGGCGCGCAGGCGTTTGGCTTGGTACATGGCGCTGTCGGCTTTTTTCAAAAGTGTTTCGTCGCAGTCATCGGGGCCGAAGCGTTGGAAGCCGAGGCTTGCGCGCACGGCGATGTTTTTGTCGTGCCATTTGACCGATGCGGTGTTGAGCAGATGTTTGAGAAGCTCGGCGCGCTCCAATCCGTTTTTCCACGTGGTGCGGGTCAACAGAACGCCATATTCATCACCGCCCAGGCGGGCGACAAAGTCGTGTTCGCGGACGTTTTCTTGAAGAATGCGGGTGACTTCACACAGCACCAAATCTCCCGCGGCGTGACCGTAGGTATCGTTGATGGGCTTAAAGCCGTCCAAATCGACATAAATCAGCACACCCGTTTCGCCATACCGGTCGGCTGCGGCCAGCACGCGTTTGAATTCCTGATCGAAAGCCCGGCGGTTGTACGCGCCTGTCAGCTCATCTGTACGCGACAAGTGTTCGACTTCTTCCAAGCGAAGGGCTTGGTGAAGGATTTGGCGTTCGGTGTGCATGGCGGCGAGGAGGGCGTCATTGGTGGCGCGCAGGCACCGGTTGGTGAGGTCGTCATCCATGGTGTGGGTGTTGCTTTCCAAGGCATCACGCAAAAAAGAAAGCGCGGCAAGAAGTCCGTTGCTGGGGCCCATATCCTGTTGGCGGGCCATCTCCCAAGCGTTCTTCGGAAAACTCAATAAAGTGCCCATCTTTCCAATCCTTCCTGCTGCACATTCGCTCAATCGTTCTGATGTTTGAGAGCTGAAGTTTCTAAAGCCCATACTTCTTGTGGACGTTGCCTATGAGTAAAGGCAACGCACGTGCCAGAATCTGAATTCATTAATTTCAATAGGTTAAGGATTTGCGGACTCGGCAATAATTGCCGCACCCGGCAGAATATGCCGAGGAGCTGGGAATCAGATTCCGAGTGGGAAGGGGTTATTCAGCACCGGGCCACAACCACGCCGCACCGCGCACACCTGAGCTGTCGCCGAAGCGGTTTTGCATCAGTTTGGTTTCCACAGTGTCTGAAAACACCCATTGGGACCAGAGTTTGGGGACGGCCTCATACAGGCGCTGAATGTTGGACAGGCCGCCGCCCAAGACGATGACGTCGGGGTCCAAGACGTTGATGATGGACGCCAATGCGCGCGCGAGGCGGTGCTCATAGCGTGAGAGCGTAGCTTCGGCGTCCGTGTCACCGCTTTGGGCCTGGGCAACGATCTCTACTGCGTTGAGGTCTGTGCCCGTGTGGGCATGATGATCGCGTGCCAGCCCTGGGCCGGACAGGAACGTTTCGATGCAGCCGTTCAGTCCACAATAGCATGTCGGTCCCGGGCGTTCGTCGTCCTGCGGCCAGGGCAGGGGCCAGGGCAGGGGATTGTGTCCCCATTCGCCGGCAATGGCGTTGAGGCCTTTGAGCGGCGCGCCGTCAATGCTGATGCCGCCGCCGACCCCGGTGCCGAGGATAACGCAAAAAACCACCTGTGCGCCCGCACCTGCGCCGTCGTGGGCTTCGGACACGGCAAAACAATTGGCGTCGTTTTCCAAACGCACAGAGCGCCCGATGGCGTGCTCTAAGTCTTTGTCCAGGGGATGGCCGATCAAGCACACCGAATTTGCATTTTTAACCAGGCCGGTCTGGGTCGAGATGGTGCCGGGGATGCCAACGCCGATGGTGGGGGGGGTGCTGAGGCCTTGATCCAGGCGGTAAACAAGGTCTGCTGTGGCCTGTACGGTTGCGGCGTAATCCCCTTGCGGCGTGGGCACGCGTAAACGCTGGATTTCGGTGCCGGAGCCATCAAGCAAAATGCCTTCGATCTTGGTGCCGCCGAGATCGATGCCGATGCGCATGGGAAATCGCCTTGCCGATTAATCGAGAAGCTTGTCGAGGGTCTTTTCGTCCGAGAACAGCGCCGGGCGGAACATACCGCGAATGAACCGTGCGCTGGGCGCGGGGCGGGTGTCGCGGGCCGCGCGGACCGGAAGCGGGTCGGGAACGGCGGTGACGGATAAAATGTCCGTGCCGGGAAAGAATTGTCGCGCGCGCATGGCTGCGGCCGCGTTGCCGGGCGCCGTGATCATTTCACGGCTGATTTCTTCGGAATCACCCGGACGCACCAAGGTGACGACGTAACGCTTTTCGTGAGACTTGGCGCTCAC
This sequence comes from Magnetovibrio sp. PR-2, assembly GCF_036689815.1. NCBI lineage: Bacteria > Pseudomonadati > Pseudomonadota > Alphaproteobacteria > Rhodospirillales > Magnetovibrionaceae > Magnetovibrio > Magnetovibrio massiliensis. Next base: position 36,217 of record NZ_JBAHUR010000020.1, read on the forward strand.
GTCTTCTTCGCTGCCGAGAACCGGACGCTCAAACGATGTTTTCACGGCTCTAACCCCCAGGTCATTATTTGACCGTTATTACCCCGAGTCGGAAGTCGCTGATAGGGTTAAACCCTAAGAAAATCAGGCAATTCTCGCCGCGAATCAACACTTCGTAAACCAGTTCTTAACTATAACAGGTGGACTGTAGTGTCAATGCAGTGACCACTCCATTTGGTAGTGCCATAATACAGGCCAAGTCAAAACCAAGTTGAGTGGGTGTTCATAGAAATTGGACGCATAGCACCAGATGTTGTGTTTGCTGATGGCTAAAAAGCCTACAGGTGGTGGTTTGTTGGGTGGTGGAAGCCTTCGTTTTTGTTCATATGAGCCGAATCGATTTCACCAAATCTAGACAAATGCCGAAGGAACGGACGGGATCTACGATGATCCAGAGGTGCTAAAAGGGAGAAAAGCCGTGAACGCTGCGTCCGATTCGACAGCTTCAATGGCATCCCAAGTGGACGCAGACGAGACACAAGACGGTGCCAGTGGGCACTTTCCGGTGTTCGAAGCGTTTGACGAGTTGGGTTTGACAGGACGAGACGTGGCGGAGCTGGCCTCCGTGACGCCGCCGACGGTGAGCAAATGGCGCAAAGCCAAAGTTAAAATACCCGGCGAAAAGCTGGCATTTGTGACTTTGGTGTTGGCGCACTTGCTGGATGAGGTTGAGCAACGCAACGCCGATACGGGTGTGACGAAAGGTGCGGTTATGAACGCACGCGCCGCACTGTTGTATCAAGATGTGTTGAACAAGGACTTGCATCCCGCACAGGTGCGCGATGGTGCGCAGTTGTTTCGCACATGGTGGGCGTCGGGACAGGCCGCGAAACTGCAAGACAAACGCTTCCGTCCCCGGGACGGTGCACAGATTTTGGAAACGCTGAAGCGCACACGCCAATTTGGCGGTTGAGCGCGACAGATTTGAAAAGGGTACGACCATGGCTGAACGCATGGGCATCACCAAAGCCGGTATCGACACCGCGCAGCAGGTCAAAGACAATTACCGCACGGGCGAACCCATTTGCGTGCCGGATGAACCTGCGCGCATTTTATTGCCCGAACACTTGGTCAACACGGATTTAGACTTAAGCCAGTTCGAAGACCCGCTGCCTTTGGCGCTGATGGCGACGCGCGATCCCGAAGCGCCCATGGCGTTGGCCGCGGCCACGCGCTTGTCGCCCAAAGCCGAACATCAGAGCTTGATTGCAGGGGTGTGTGAGATCGTCGGAGAGAACACGCGCCATCCTTTGGTGAAGCGTTCCATCGACTTGATCCGCGACAATCATTTCTCGCCCAAGTCCGTGGCGTTCGTGCGCACCCGCACCACACAGTTCATCGTTCAAACCCGCCAACAATATGCCAAAGCTTTGAAAGCGATCTTGCGCGCACTGTTGGACGGCGACATCGCGCCCAGCGATTTTGTGAAGCAGTTCATTCAACTGACCGAAGCGGGCAACTTGCAAAGCGACGTGCGCCAAAAGTTGGTGACCAGCTTGTTGCTGTCTGAAACGGTGCGCCCGGGCATCAAGTTCTTGATGTTGGAGCACTTCGAAAGCTTCCCCACGCCGACGCGCCAAGGTATCATTCAGGCCGTTGTGAACGCGCCGGAAAGCCGTCATATCGACGTTTTGAAAGAAGAGCTGCGCTGGATCGTGTCGCATGAAAAACAAAAGGCCCATACGCAGCGCATCGCAAAACGCTTGGCCGCAGAGGTCCACTAATCCAAGGCTGGGGAAAAAGCATGAATAGGGCGGAACGTCGTAAACAAAAAAAGCTGGCCAAAAAATCGGCCCAAAAGCCTCTTCCCAACCCAGACGCTGCCGGTTCTCCTCCAAGCGCTGAAATCCAAGCCATGGTGAACCAGGGGCTTGAACTGCAATTGTCCGGTCAAGCCGACGAAGCCGCGTCCGTCTACCACCGCATATTGGAAATCGAGCCCAATAGCCCAGATGCCAATCATCTTTTGGGCACGCTTGCCATGGGGCGCGAAGACTTTGTCGAGGCCGAAGCGTTAATTGCAAAAGCTATGGAGGCTTTTCCAAATTTCCCCGAAGCGCTTTCCAACTACGCGCTGGTTTTGCGGGGGCTGGGGCGATTGACGGAGGCGCCGGAGTATCTGCTGAAATCCGTGGCAATGAACGCAGAGTTTTTGGATGCGTACTTCAACCTGGGTTTGGTCTACGCAGAGTTGGAAATGCCGCTGGAAGCGATCAAATATTACGAAGAGCTCTTGGCCAGAGACCCCAATCACCCCAAAGCCCTGATCAATTGCGGCGTGCACTACAAAGATATGGGGCGTTTTGATAAGGCAGGCGAACTGCATCAGCGCTTTATCGATAACGATCCGGATAACCCCGAAGGACACAACAACCTTGGTGCGGATTTATTGTTGGAAAAACGTTTTGAGGAAGCCATCTCTGAGTTTGCCACTGCTGTTGCCTGTGATCCGTTATGTGCGGACGGTCTGAACAACATGGGCTGTGCCCTGATTGAGCTCGAACGCTTTGACGAAGCTGTGACGATCTTCAATACGGCGATTAATATGGCCCCTGAAGATCCTGTCCCCTATAGCAGCTTAAGCAGTATGCTTGCGGATCAAAACAAGTTTGATGAAGCGATTGAAATCTTGAACAAGTCGCTCCGCATTAAACATGATTTTGGCGATGGTCACTTGAACCTTGGGGTTTTGAAACTCACCCGTGGTGAATGGGAAGACGGCTGGAAACATTATTCTTGGCGGCGCGCCGGCACGACCAAAACATTGTATGGACGCAATTATCCGTGTCCGCTCTGGGATGGTTCGCCCTTCGAAGATCAAACCTTGTTCATTTATCCAGAACAAGGCAATGGCGATTTTCTTCAGTTTTTGCGGTTTATTCCAGACGTCGCCAAACGCGGCGGCAAAATAATCTTGGAAGTCCCCCCGGCCTTTGCAGACTTGGATATTGATTTACCCGAAGGTGTGGAGACGGTCTCGACCGAAGGGGCTGAACTGCAAATCAACTTGCATGCCTCCATTATGGACTTGCCCTGGATGCTGGGTTTGAACAGCGAAGACCAGCTCAAAGCCGAGCCCTACATTTCAGTGCCTCAAAATGTTCAGGAACAATGGGCGGAGCGTCTGTCTGGCACAACAGGCCTGCGTGTCGGTTTGGTTTGGGCCGGTAACCCGAACCATAAAAGAGATAAACACCGCTCCATCGATCCAAAGATGTTTGCACCTTTGAGTGAGGTGGAAGGTGTCACCCTCTACAGTTTCCAAGTTGGTGCCATGCAAGACCAGTTCGCCGAGATTGGTGAGGATGTTGTTGATCTCTCGCCACACTTCACGGACTACGCGCAAACGGCGGGGGCGCTGTCGCAGATGGACCTGCTGATCAGCGTTGATACATCGGTTGTTCACTTGGCGGGCGCAATGGGCATCCCAACATGGGCGTTGATCGCGTTTGTTCCAGATTGGCGTTGGATGTTCGATCGCGAGGACAGCCCCTGGTATCCCAAGACCCGTATTTTCCGCCAACCCGATTTTTGGGAATGGGATAGCGTCATTGAGCACGTAAAAGCGGAACTTGAAAAGAAAGTCGCGAATTAAGGCCGCAATTTTTGAGGCTTTGAAATGCGCTTTGCCAGCTCAAAAATGTGATATGGCGGCTTGTCACCTTTGATTTGAGAAGGTTTTATTTCCTCAATACCATCAACATGTTCGCTGCGCATAAGTCGCGAATACAGGGCTTGTTCACGCTCGCCAAATGCAACGCGTTCGTGCCCAACGGTGCACATAATCAGCAAGTCCGCATCAATGTTTCTTGGCGCTTGTGTTTCGGTGATGAAGACATCCACACTATGGCGCACGGCCCGGGCATCAGGGTGAATGGGGATGGCTTGTATCCGGTGTGGCGTATGGAGAGCTATGGCAGGTGTGATGTTGGCGTACCCCATAACCCGTTGAGGGCCACGACTGTCCGACAAAGCATTCAGTCGCTCCAAAAGACCGTTGAGATCGCACTGCTGGCTAACGACGGATTTTTCATTTGTCTTATCGCTTTGTTTCAGGCTGGAACTTAAAATATTGATGTTTGCGAGAAGAACGAAACTCAATGCCGTGATGCTGGAAAACGCATAGCGCAGTAAGCTCGGTGGGGTTTGTGAAATCTTGCGCGCAAGGTGGGCGAACAGGGCAATGATGAACACCATTGCAATAAGCTCGGCATACGGAACCCACCTGGATGAGTGAGACAGGGAAAGTGCTGCGAAAACGACGAACGTTGGGAGCAGATAGATAATTACCCAGGTTTTATCAGGGGAGTTGAGTTCTTGTTTGGACCAAAACCAAGCGCACGCCAGGGCCGCCACATACGTCAATGTCGCTCCGTCGGGGCTCATCCAAAAACCATCAGAGAAAAAGCCCGTCCAAACCTTCACAAACCAAGTGTCGGCTTCGCCCATGGGGCCGCCCAAAGCGTTTGGGTTTAAGAACAACATGAGGCCGATACCAACTGTTGTCGTTGCACAAGCGAGCCCAAAGCGTCGGAACGATGTGGAAAAGTGGTTTTGAAAGACGGCAAAAACTGACCACATGGCCCAGAGGATTGTGCCAATCGCTAAGCTGAAAAATGATAGCCTGTCGAGTTCTACACCTGGCAGGTTGGGGCCATATTCCACGGCTATGGCACAAATGATTCCGCCCGACAAAATCATGTTTGCCGTGCGCATTCTCAGGGCAACTTCAGCGTTTAGATTGAACATCCAGAGCAAGCCGGCCCCGATGTTGAGAGCCGCAACGGCCAAAAGACTTTCCGGGCTGATCCAAATGGCAAGAGCTTGTGCGAGCCCCAATGCCCACGCCCACCTGAAAGGCTTTGGAGTTGTCAGCATGCGGTGTCCAGAAATCAGCGCGGCCAGAAACAACACGATCATGAAGCCATGATGATCGGGCCATGAGGGTGCGGCAAACAGCAGAAAAAAATGCGGGGATAAAGCGATGAAAAGAGCGCCGATCCCCAGGGATAAAGGGTGGCGTTCATCCAAAAGTGTTGGTAACCGGGATGCTAAAATCAGGCAGAGCAGCCCCATGGGGAAACTGATCAGAACGCCGCTGGCGATGAGTGCCGTTGTGGCATCGGTAAAGTGTTGCGCCCCCCAAGCCGCCCCGGCAAGGACAACATCAACGGGGCGGGTCCAGTGCAATTCCAGGTGATCCATGGTGCCGACGCGGGCCAAAATTTGATTGAACCATCCTTCGCCGTCCATCAGTTGGCGGACGCGTTCTAGGCGGACCATGGCATCTGGGTTTTTGATGGTGCTGGGGTCCCACGGTGCCCCCACGCCAGACAGCACGATGGTCCACAGAACGGTGAACACCGCAAAAGCCGGCAACAAAACAAGCGTGTGAAACAGACGGGAAGGAATGGCGAAACACCTTAAAGGATCAATGCAAGAGTGCACCCACATTAGGGGATAGGCAAAGTGTTTTAAAGCCATTCATCGTTGTGTATGCGTATGCCCCACACACGAAAAAAAGCCCGCGCCACAAAATCTGGCGGGGCTTTTTTAAAATTCATGTGGAAGACTAGACGGCTTTGACCTCATCATTGATGGTCAACTGCGCGTCGGCCCCACAATATAGGGAATACAGGGTTTCAATAACCGCGCTGGCTTCGTCACCGCTGAGTGAATAATAAATCGTTTGAGCTTCACGGCGGGTTTTGACTAAAGAATCGCGACGGAGCCGCGCCAAATGTTGGGACAAGGCCGATTGGCTAAGGCCAATGATATCTTCCAAGTCGCTCACACATTTTTCACCCGGTACCAATTGGCACAAGATCATTAAACGGTGCTGGTTGCTCATGGCCTTGAGCAGCGTGCTGGCTCGCAAGGCATTGCTTTGTATGGTTTCTAGTCGTTCACTGACTACGGACATGTGTTTCCCCCATGATCGAACCGCTCTGACACGGTTGCACCGCCGGGTAAACGGTGCAGGTTGATTCCCCTCGAAACGTTCAGTTTCAGGCACAATCCTGCATTTTTTTAGAAAACGGAAGTCTAACTTCCCGATGGTCGCAACGCAGGTTTATGTTTGTATCCTAATAAACTGATATACTAACGACATCAGGCAATTGCTACCAGAATTTTTGTCATTTTTATGAATGCTTCCAGTGTGGAATGGCTCTTAGGTAGGGGTTTTTCACACTGTTTCTTGAAGGTTAGGCCGATTTTTTACGCCTTTTTCCAAGAACCACCCCATCAGCGTCAACAGGGGTGGAATGATAAACAGGGTGAGAATCGCCGAAAACGTCAATCCGCCGACCACGACCGAGCCTAAACCGCGATAAAGCTCTGAGCCTGCGCCGGGGAATACCACCAGCGGCAACATGCCGAACACGGACGTCAGTGTGGACATGAAAATCGGGCGGATCCGGTTTTGTGTCGCCGCGACAATGGCGTCTTCCAAAATCATGTCGTCATGGCGGCGGTGGTAGAGCGTTTGGTGGACCAACAAGATTGCGTTGTTGACCACAATGCCGACCAAAATGATGAAGCCCAGCATGGTCAGCATATCTAAAGACTGGCTGACGAACAGATTGACCACGAACAATCCGATCATGCCGCCTGCGGTGGCCAACGGCACTGATAAGATGATGATGAACGGATACAAGAAGCTTTCGAACAGCACCGCCATGACCAAATAAACGATGGCGATGGCCAATAGCAAATCGATGGTCATGGCATCCCAGGTTTGGGACAGTTTATCGGCTGTTCCGGCTAAGTTGAGCCGCACGCCTTCTGGCAGACCGTCTGCACGCAATTTGTCCACGACTTCGGCGTTGACCAGATCGATGGCCTTTTGCAAGGGCACATTTTGGGACGGACTGATTTGCAAAGTCACGGTGCGTTCACGCTCGATGTGGCGGATTTCAGTTGGCCCCGAGGTCACAATGACATCGGCTAAAGAACTTACCGGCACAATGGTCCCGTTCGCTGTGACAACGGGCAAGCTGTTGATGCCTTGGGTTTCGGTGATCTTGTGATCGGGTCCTGCAAGGGTGAGGTCGATGCGCTGGCCGTCTACTGTGATTTCAGCCACCCTGAGGCCATCGTTGAAGGCGTCCACAGTTTGGCTGAAGTCACGCGCGGTGACGCCATTGTCGGCTAAGCGCAATGGATCCGGCACGATGCGCACTTCGGGTGCGCCCAGTTCCAAGCCTGGACGCGGGCGCAGTTGGTGGCCTTCGGATCGGGGCAGGACTTGGCTGACCAGGCCTGTTGCTTTCAGGGCGATGCCCAGAACGTCTTCCAAGTCGCCGCCGGAAATATCGAGCTCAATATTGCGACCGCCCCCGACACCGCGCCCAAACAGGGACGGTTGGCGGATGAAGCCGAACGTGCCGGGTTCTTTGAACACGGGCTTGCGCAAAACGGGGATCAGTTCCGCGACGCGTTTGTCTTCGACCGCTTGGGCGCCGACCAAGGTGAAGGTGGGACGGGCGACAAAAAAGAAATCTTTGATTTTTGGCGGCTGGCCGGGCTCAGATTCAGGCCCCGTTTCAGAAGCCCACAAATGCTTCACGGCATTTTCGATTTCGCGCGCCGCTTCGGTCGTCGTTTCCAAGTTGTAGCCCGGCGGCGGTAAGATAAAGCCAAACACCAAATTGCGGTTGCCTGTGGGCAGATATTCCCGGTCCGGCATCATCAGCCACGTCGTTGTTCCGCCCACAGCCAGCAAGGTTACAACCACCATTAAGGCATTGCGGCGATCGTGGGCCACGCGCCGGGTGAAACGCAAAATCAGATCGGTGAACTTCAGCGCCAAAACATCGACGGTATGCAAAACGCCGACTTTCTTGTGCACGGGAACTTCTTTGAGCAACTTGTTGCCCAGGGCCGGAATGACGGATACAGCAACGATCAAAGACAGCACCACGGCTACGGAAATGGCAACGGCAATGTCACGGAACAGCTGTCCGGCTTCCAGTTGCATAATCAAGATTGGGGCGAACACCATAACGGTGGTGAGTGCCGACACCAACACCGCCCCCCAAACTTGTGAAGCCCCTTTGTAAGCGGCTTCGCGGGCGCTGAGGCCTTCTTGTCGCAGCCGAAAGATGTTCTCCAACACAACGATGGCGGCGTCGACCACCATGCCCACGGCGAACGCGATGCCTGCCAGGGAAATCACATTGATGGACCGCCCCATGGCGGCCATGGCGACGAACGCGCCGATGACGGACACGGGAATGGCGATGGAGATGATCAGCGTTGCGGGGCCGGAGCGCAAAAACAATAACAATATGATCGCCGCCAAGGTGCCACCGACCCAAATGTTTTGGCGCACCAAATCGATGGCGGATTGGATGTAGACGGTTTCGTCGTAAACTTGAGTAAGCACCAGATTTTCGCGCGGCAACGGCCCTGCATTGAGCCCTGTGACGGCTTTGCGAACGCCGTCCATAATTTCGATCACGTTGGCACCGGTTTCGCGTTCGACATTCATAACCATGGCCGGATTGCCGGAACGGCGAATAAAGGCTGTCGGGTCTTTGTGCGAGAACGTTACAACGCCCAAGTCTTTTACGGTGACACGAGACATCCCGCCCGTTTGCGGATTGCGAATGGACCGCACTACAACAGATTCGACTTGTTCAATGGTGGTGAGTTCACCTTCGGTGCGCACGACATAGCGCCGTTTGCCTTCCTCCACATCACCTGCCGATGCGGAAGAATTTGCGGCACGCAAGGCGTTGACCACTTGGGGGACCGTGAGGCCGAAGTTGGACAAGCGCACCGGATCGACCGTGATGCGCATTTCGCGCGATGTACCGCCATAGACGTTCATACCGGCGACACCGGGGACACGCTCCAAACGATCTTGGATCACGTCTTCGACATAGTCGCCGTAGGTGTGAATAGGCGTCGTGTTGTCGTTGGTATGTGTCAACGTGAACCATGCGATGGGGGTGTCTTCGCTGCCGCGCGTCGACAACGTCGGTTTGTCCACTTCACTGGGGTAGCCGTCAATACGGTCCAAGCGGTTGGACACCAGCAACAAGGCCTTGTCCATGTCTTGACCAATGTTGAATTCCAACGTCACGCGGGCGCGGCCTTGTTCGGCGCGGCCCAACATGCTGTCGAGACCTTCCAGTCCGCGCAGTTCTTCTTCCTGGCGGTTGAGAATTTCGCGTTCGACTTCGGCGGGGGCTGCGCCGGGCCAAGATGTGGACACGGTCAACACCGGTTTGTTGATGTCGGGTGTCAGCTGAATGGGGATCAGCTCCAACGCCAAGAGGCCAAACATCACCACCATCATCACAGCCGCGACAATGGCGATGGGCCGGTCGATGGAAGTCTTGATCAGATTCATTGGGCTTTGGTCCCGTTTTTGGTCCCGTTGTTCTCTTGAATCTCTTGCCCCGGACGCAGGCGTTCATTGCCGCGCACCACGACTTGATCGCCGGGTTTAAGACCACTTTTTACGATAAAGCGCGTGCCGACGGCTTCGCCTAGCCCGACTGGGCGAACGTTGGCTTTGCCGTCTTCGACGATGAACACCACGCGCTTGCCCGATTTGGTCAGCACCGCGTCTTTGTGCACGCTGACGACTTCACGCGCGGGACCAGCCGGGATTTGCAGGTTTACCGTTTGGTTGGCGGCGACACCCATTTCCAACATGTCGTCGCCCGGCGTAAAGCGCACGGTGCGGGTCCGGGTCAGCGGGTTTTCGCTGGGCACCACGGCGCGCACCGTGGCGGCCAAATCGCTTTGTCCGTTGATGGAAAAGGTCACGGGCGTGTCCGCGCTTAATCCTGGTGTGCGATCAGCGGGGACGTCGGCTTCGATTTCCATATGGGTGTCATCGACCAAAGTCACCACGGGCGAGCCGATGTTGAGGTACGTGCCGATTTCAGTGTGAATGACGGACACGACACCGGGATACGGTGCGCGAATTTCAGCGTTATAGAGATCGATTTTGGCGATGTTCAAACTGGCCTGCGCACGGGCCGCGTCGCTTTCGGCCTTGGACAGTTCTTGTTGAGCATCCTCAAACCGCGCGGCGCTGAAGGCTGCGGACTTTTTTAAGTTGCTGAGGCGCTGCAATTCACGTTTGCGCAAAACCATTTGCGCTTTGGCGCTTTCCATTTCAGCTTCGCGCAGTTTTTCCGCCCAGCTCAAACTGTCGGTGGTCAGCCGCGCCATCACGTCTCCGGCCTCAACACGGTCGCCAACCCGCACGTTCATTTGTGCAATGGGGCCTTTGGTGAGAACGGACACCACGCCGGAACGCTGCGGCACCAAACGCCCAATGACCAAAAAGGTCTGACGGGTTTGGTGCTGGATAACGTCATCCAAGCCCACCAAAGCGGCCTTGGCGTCTTTTGCATGAACGGGAAAGGCTGCGCTTAAGACAGCTGCCGTCAATGCCCCCAATACGGCGGTTTTGGTGAATGCACGCAAACCCATTTTCATTCTCTCTCATTGCCCCCGAAACATGTTATTCATGTAAGGGCCTCAGGTCTATCCGGTCAAGTTTGGAATTGTATCTATATGTTACTGGGACAATCTCATGAGCTTTGTATTTAGGGATTCGTTATGACGACGCTACTGGTTACTCACCCAAGTTCATTGGAACACGACACATCCCCCGGCCATCCGGAACGCATTGAGCGCATTGTCGCGATCCAAAAGGCCTTGGCCGCACCGGAGTTTGAGGCCTTGATCCGCCAAGACGCGCCGCGTGGTTCCGTCTGGGACATCAAACGCGTGCACGATGAAGACTATATCCAAGAGGTTTTTAGCGCCGTGCCTGACGAAGGCTATGCCCAACTGGACGCCGACACCATTCTGTCGCCCGGTTCCGGCGATGCAGCGCTCCACGCTGTTGGTGGGGTTTGTTTCGCCGTGGATCAGGTGGTTAACGGTGCGCCAGACAATGCCTTTTGCGCCTTGCGTCCACCGGGGCACCATGCGGAACGTGATCACGCCATGGGCTTTTGCCTGTTCAACAACATTGCCATCGGCGCGTTTCATGCTTTGGAGCTGGACGGCATCGAACGCGTCGCCGTTATGGATTTCGACGTGCACCACGGCAACGGCACGCAGCAGGCCTTTTGGGCGCACGAGAACCTGTTTTTCGTCTCCACCCATCAATCGCCCGCTTATCCCGGTACGGGGGCGGAGCGCGAACGCGGCATGCATGGCAATGTTCTCAATGCACCCCTGCCGCCCGGAAGCGGGGGAGAGGATTTAAAAGACGCGTTCGGCTTCATTCGCCCCGCATTGAAGGACTTTTCCCCCGACCTGTTGATGATTTCCGCCGGATTCGATGCCCATCAGGCCGATCCGCTGGCGAATTTGAACTTTTCGGGGGCGGATTATGCCTGGATTACCGATGAATTGCTCGCAATCGCCTCTGAAACGGCCCAAGGACGCTTGATTTCGGTGTTGGAGGGCGGATATGACCTCGACGCCCTAGCCGGTTCTGTGGCGGTCCATGTGAAGGGGTTGATGAGCGCTTAAAGGCGCGCTTAAAGGGTTGCGAGTCATCTGTAGGCATCCTAGAGTCCGCCTTAAATATCCACACAAAAAGGCGGACAAGATGGCCGACGCGGCAAAAGAAACCCAAATCCCCAAAGATATCCAAAAACTCAGCTTTGAAGATGCATTGGCTGAGCTGGAAGACATCGTGCGCGAGATCGAAGACGGTCGCGGTGAGTTGGAAGGGGCGATTAAGGCTTTTGAACGCGGAACGCTGTTGAAACGTCATTGCGAAACCAAGCTGAAAGAGGCTGAGGCAAGAATTGAAAAAATTCTCCCCGGTCCCAGCGGCGCCGAAGGCGTAGAAGCGGCGGAGTTCGACTGAGTTGTCTTATCAATTCGACGAAATAGCCTTTAGGCAACGTCTTGAAGACGACGCGGAATTCACCACCCGCGCCATGGACACGCTGTTGCCCAAGGACGAGGGCCCCGAAGGCGTGCTGATGGAAGCGGTGCGTTATTCCGCGTTGATGGGGGGCAAGCGCGCGCGGCCTTATCTGACGCTGAATACGGCGCAGCTGTTCAATGTCGATCCCAAATGTGCGCTGCGCGCCGCCGCCGCCATTGAAATGGTGCATTGTTATTCTTTGATCCACGATGACCTTCCGGCTATGGATGACGACGATTTGCGTCGGGGCCAGCCGACGTGTCACATCCAATATGACGAAGCGACCGCGATATTGGCGGGCGATGCCCTGCTGACCCGCGCCTTTGAGATTTTGAGCGAAGAAGGCACCCACCAAGACGCCAACGTGCGCATTGCCTTGGTCAATGAGCTGTCCAAGGCTGCCGGGGCTTTTGGCATGGTCGGCGGGCAAATGCTCGATCTGGTGGCGCATCAGCATGAACTGGATATGAGCGAGATTGCACGCCTGCAACGCATGAAAACCGGGGCCTTGATCAATTTTGCGTGCATCGGCGGCGCGATTTTGGGCAAAGCTTCGGAAAGTGCCCTGGGCAAGCTTCACGGTTACGCCCATGATTTGGGCCTCGCGTTCCAAATTGTTGATGATTTACTGGATGTTACCGGGACTGAGCAAGACCTGGGCAAGCGCACCGGAAAAGACGAAGAACAAGGCAAAGCGACTTTCGTTTCCTTGTTGGGCCTTGAAAATGCCCGCGAACAAGCCCAATTGCTGCGCGATCAGGCTATTGAACATCTCGAAACTTTCGGGGATAAAGCCGATCCTCTTAGGGATATGGCGCATTTTGTGGTAAATCGCGTATCCTAAGGCCTGAAAGAACAGCAGAGTAGCCATATGTCCGCTAAAGACGTCATCACCGCCGGGAAGACCCCGTTGCTCGACCGGGTTGAAAGCCCGCTCGATCTCAATGAGATGAGCTTGGAAGAGCTTAAGCAATTGAGCGACGAGTTGCGTGCGGACACCGTTCGTTCGGTCTCCATCACGGGTGGTCACTTGGGCTCCAGCTTAGGCGTGGTTGAATTGACCGTGGCGCTGCATCACGTGTTCAATGCGCCTCAAGACAAAATCATTTTCGACGTCGGTCACCAATGTTACCCGCACAAGATTTTGACCGGGCGACGCGATCGCATGTCGACCCTGCGCCAAGGCGGCGGCCTGTCGGGCTTCACCAACCGGGGGGAAAGTGAATACGACCCGTTTGGGGCGGGGCACAGCTCGACCTCAATCTCGGCAGGGCTCGGCATGGCGGTGGCGCGCGACCTTGAAGGGGGTGACAACAACATCATCTCTGTCATCGGCGACGGTGCCATGAGCGCGGGCATGGTGTTTGAAGCTTTGAACCACGCGGGCTCGCATAACTCGCGCATGATCATCATTTTGAACGACAACGATATGTCCATCGCCGCCCCCGTGGGCGGGTTGAGTGCGTATCTGTCGCGCTTGGCCACGTCCAAGACCTATCGAACTGCGCGCGATTTCGCCAAGCAGCTGACCAAGAAACTGCCGAAAATGTTGGAAGACACAGCCCGGCGCGCCGAAGAATTTTCGCGCACTCTGGTCACGGGCGGCACCATGTTCGAAGAAATGGGCATCTATTATGTCGGCCCCATTGACGGCCACAATCTGGAACACTTGCTTCCGGTTTTGACCAACATCCGCGACGACGAAGGCAAAGGCCCTGTGTTGTTGCACGTTAAAACCGAAAAAGGTTTCGGCTACGAGCCCGCCGAGCAGTCGTCCGACAAGTATCACGGTGTGGGCAAGTTCGACCTGGTCACGGGCAAACTGGTCAAAGCCAAATCCAACGCCCCCAGCTACACAAAGGTCTTCTCCGAAGAATTGGTGCGCATTGGCGAACAGGACAAAAAAGTCTGCGCCATCACCGCCGCCATGCCAACCGGCACGGGGCTGGATGCGTTTGCCGAAAACTTCGAAGACCGCTTTTTCGACGTCGGCATCGCCGAACAACACGCCGTGACGTTTGCCGCAGGTTTGGCGACGCAAGGCTACAAACCGTTTGTGGCGATCTATTCCACGTTTATGCAACGCGCCTATGATCAACTGATCCATGATGTGGCCCTGCAAAGCTTGCCCGTGCGGTTCGTGCTGGACCGCGCTGGTTTGGTCGGTGCCGACGGTGCCACACACCACGGGGTGTATGATCTGTCTTACCTGAACTGTGTTCCGGGCTTGGTGGTGATGGCGCCGGCTGACGAAGCGGAACTCAAGCACATGACCGCCACGGCGGCAGCGATTGACGATGCGCCAAGCGTGGTGCGTTATCCGCGCGGCGAAGGCATCGGCGTTGAGATGCCCGAACAAGGCGAAGTGTTGGAGATCGGCAAAGGCCGCATCGTGCGCGAAGGCACGACCGTGGCGTTGCTTACCATCGGTACGCGCCTGAAAGCGGCGGAAGAGGCGGCAGAACTGCTGGCCGCCCAAGGGCTCAGCACAACGGTTGCGGATGCGCGATTCTTGAAGCCCTTGGACGAAGCGTTGGTGCGCAGGCTCGCCACCACCCACGATGTCTTGATCACGGTGGAAGAAGGCAGCCAAGGCGGCTTCAGTTCTGCGGTGTTGCAATACCTGTCTGGGCAAGGGCTTTTGGACCATGGGCTCAAAGTGCGCACACTCACTTTGCCCGACGCCTACATCGAACACGACAGCCAAGACGCCCAGTTGGCGCAAGCGGGCTTGACGGCCACCGACATCGCCGCAAGCGCCATGTCAGCGCTGGACATGGATGCCTCGGTCTTGTCCGAGCGGGCCTAAACCCCATGAGCAAGCCGGGAAAACTGCGCCTCGACCAATTGCTGGTGGAGCGCGGCCTGGTTGAAAGCCGCACCCGCGCCCAGGCCTTGATCATGGCGGGCAATGTTTATTCCGACACCAAGCGTCTCGACAAAGCGGGCCAACAGGTCAAAGACGACATCCCCATAGAGATTAAAGGCCAAGACCACCCGTGGGTGTCGCGTGGCGGGTTGAAGCTGGAAAAGGGCTTGGCCCATTTCAACATTGATCCGACGGGCTTCACTTGTATCGACGTGGGGGCCAGTACGGGTGGCTTTACGGATGTGCTGCTCACCAACGGTGCCAACAAAGTCTACGCCGTGGATGTGGGCCAAGGGCAGCTGGCCTGGAAACTGCGCAGTGACGAGCGCGTGGTGGTCATGGAAAAAACCAACGCCCGCCACCTCACCGCCGAAGACATCCCCGACCCCATCGACATGGTGGTGTGCGACGCGTCGTTCATTGGTTTGGAAACCGTGCTGCCTGCAGCGCTTAACCTGGTGAAGCCGGGTGGTCATGTGATTGCCCTGATCAAACCCCAATTCGAAGTCGGCAAAGGCCGCGTCGGCAAAGGCGGCGTGGTGCGCGAACCGGAACTCCACCAAGAAGTCTGTGACCGCATCGAAGCGTGGCTCAACACCCTAGACGGCTGGTCCGTCCTCGGCATCACCGAAAGCCCGATTAAAGGGCCAGAGGGGAATGTTGAGTTTTTGATTGGTGGGCGGAAAGCAATGGTTACAAGAATAGTTTCTTATTGATATCGCTAACCATGTTTTTGCCCGTGCGGTTGTCGCTGGGGGTTTTGGGGAAAGTAAATTGATAACGAGTGTCATTCCCAAAAATTGCTTTGCAGTGCTTACCATCAGTACTGATGTCAAACCCTAAATCTGCAAGGGAAGATCGCAGTTTTGCATTCATCCCTTTATAAGATGGCAGTATTTTCTTCAGTTCTTTTTTAATTCGTTCAGATTCTCTCTCGGTACGGTTCTCTTCAATAAGGTCTTGAATGATATGCTGGCGTCTTGAGCTATCGTTCGTAGCCGTGAGAGCTTTTTCTAGGGCCCAGACAACAATCTCTCTGCGCTCTTTTAAAAACAGGTCTTGTTCTACCCCGGGCTGAAGTATAGCGCCTGTGTCTGCGTTCTGGCTCTCAATAGCTATTGAGAGTTCGCCTTGTAGACGTTCAATTTCCTGCTCAGAAATTGCGAGCAGTTCATCTTTAGAGCGAATTTCATCATCAAATTGTTTGATATATTCAGACAGTTCGGTGGATTCATTTTTTTTCAGGTTTTGTATCGCCTGTTGGGCAATTTGTTCCCTAAGGTGCTGCCAAGTGACTCGCGTCTGCGCTCGTTTGTTCGACAATGAAAAAACGATATCACGTAGAATAGCATTGGTGATGTCGTGTTCGTTGTTGTGATCGCCTCCTAGGTAATAAGATTTTTTTCGGCCATCATCAGGCCAATAGACACCAATGGAACCACCATATGCATTTTTTCGCGCAGTTTTCGTAGCCAACGAAATTGAAAATGACCTGGATGGTTCGACGATGACATGAGCAAGCCCACCGAGCATAAATGCGAGTGATATAGGTTTAACTGCATATTCATTGTTATTGTCTGCACTAATGTAGACGATTGGAAGACGGTTTTTACCTTGTCGCGTGATAAGGCTCGTAGCCAGTTCAATATGTGTTTCTTCTAAATGATGGGGCAGGTCTTGCGCTTGTACGATCCCGTCCATTCCTCCCCAGTCCTCTTTCATGACCATTTTGACGAAGTAAGGTTTTTTTGGAATAGGTAATTTGGAGGTTGCGACAGTAGAATCGCATTTGACTTTGACGGAAAGCCAAATAGAATCTTCTTGTTTATTCGTGACAAATTCAGACGTCCAAATACGATTTTCATCATCGTGTTTGATGTGCTGAAGACCAAAGAGCTCACTATCCTCCTTTAAGACGCGAGATGCTTTCAGGCTTTCGTGATCATTTCGAAGAAACACATCATCACTATCCGTGATGTTTTGGTTTGAGGATAAAATGGTGCTATCGCGCATGCCTGAAATCCATTCAATTCCGAGTTGCATGAAATCAGCACTCGTTTTGGACGGAATTATTGGTATTTCAGTGTAAAAGGTGCTCATTGCTCAATTATCCTGCAAACCATAACTGGTAAAGTGACTAGCAATACTAGTCAGCTGCTAACGATTCTGGCAAGGGGTGATGGAGCGTGTCGTCTAAATTAAAGCCATAGGTTTTGTATTATTTGAAGCGAAACAAAATAAAATGAGCCGCTCAGGCTATTCGAAGGCATGCGCGAGGGGGGTGCGCTGAACGTCCTGAGCGGCTCAAACGGGCCGGTTATGCGGGGTGTAGATTACGCGACCAAACTTAATCCTTATCCGTTGCCAAGCCCGTTTCTTTCCAGCCGGTGAGGCCACCCGTCATGTGGTGGGTGACACGTACACCAGCCTTCATAAGCTGCTTTGCTGCTGCCGCGGAACGTTTGCCGACGGCACACATCAAGATCACACGCGTATTCGGAATGTTGGGGAAGCGATCCGCGTCAAAAAAGGACAGCGGCATCAAGAACGCGCCCGGAATGCGCTCGTTCTCGTATTCGCTGACCTCACGAACGTCGACCAAAACGGCAGCGCCGGCTTTGAGCTGTTCGTGGACGTCGGTGGGGCTGTGCTCCACCAATTCGGTCGCATCTTCAATTCGCAACACTTGTGACGTCATGATGTTTTTTCCAATTTCTTTCGAACTCATGTCTGAATTCGCGGGAGTTGTTGTTTCTGTTGCCACTGATCTTCTCAATGTCTTCAGGATGTAAATAACATATAATCTCCACAAAAGAATGTCAATAAGTATGGATAGGCAAAAAAGTAGTGTAGTATAAGGGGCGGAAACAAATAATAACAGTGGGTTAGTCTTGTTTGTGGCCCTAGTCTTGAATCGTTTTGAAAAATAATTTCAAGGAAATATTGCACCGCACAAGGGGTTCTGGCGCAGCTCTTGTGTACAATAGCCGGGGGACTTAATCGCGGGTCAGGCTGGTTTTCAGCTCGGCAATTTCTGTGCGTAGCGCCGATATTTCCTGGGTCAGGGCTTGCACGTCTTCATCGATGTGCTGTTCGATCTCCACCACTTCGTCTTGGTGCTGGGTTTGCATGGCGTCGACGATGACACCGATGAACAGGTTGATGACGGCGAAGCTGGTGACCAAAATGAACGGCACGAAGAAAATCCAGGCGGTGGGATGGACCTCCATCACCGGGCGCACAATGCCCATGGACCAGCTTTCCAGCGTCATGATCTGGAACAGCGTGTACATGGAGCCCCCGATGGAGCCAAACCAGTCGGGGAACGTGGCGCCGTAGAGCTTGGTGGACAGCACGGCGGCGACATAGAAGATCAAACCGATGAGACCGACAATGGACAACATCCCCGGAATGGCGGAGATCAGCGCCTGAATAACCTTGCGCATCTGTGGCACCATGGACATCAAGCGCAGGGCGCGCAAGATACGGAGTGAGCGCAGCACCGAGAGCGCACCGCTGGCGGGCATCAAGGCGATGCCGACGATGACGAAGTCAAAGATGTTCCAGCCGCTTTTGAAAAAGCCGAAACCACGGCCATAGAGCTTGAGGGCGATTTCAATGACGAAAATGCCCAGTGCGGTTTTATCCAGCGCATGCAGAACGCCGCCCATGGCGTCCATCATCGTTGTGGACGTTTCCATGCCCAACGTAATGGCGTTGATGACGATCACGCCGATGATGAAGTTTTGAACTTTGGAGCTTTCGACCCAGTCGCGAATTTGAGTGCGCATGATTAACCGTTTTGGGCGCGATGCCTAAGTAAATGGTCGGCAAGGGTTAGGGCCATCATCGCTTCACCCACGGGAACGGCACGGATGCCCACACAGGGGTCGTGGCGGCCTTTGGTGACGATGTCGGCATTCTTCATCTTCGTTGTCACGGTTTTGCGCGGCGTCAAGATGGAGCTGGTGGGTTTGACCGCAAAACGCGCGATGATTTCTTGGCCGGACGTGATACCGCCCAGTGTGCCGCCCGCATGGTTGGCGAGGAATTCCGGCTGGCCGTCTTGGCCGCGACGGATTTCGTCGGCGTTTTCTTCACCCGTTAAGCTGGCCGCGCCAAAGCCTTCGCCGATCTCAACACCTTTAACGGCGGGGATGGACATGAGGGCTTTGGCGATATCCGCGTCGATGCGGTCGAAAATAGGTTCGCCCAACCCAACCGGAATGCCTGCGGCTTGGATTTCAACCACAGCACCGACGGACGAGCCGTCTTTGCGAATGCCCGCCAGATAGTCTTCCCAAACCTTCACGGTTTTGGCATCGGGGCAGAAAAACGGGTTTTTGTTGATTTGCGCCCAGGACCAGCGGCGGTAATCAATGTCAATGGGGCCGATTTGCACCAGGGCCCCACGGATTTTCGCAGACTTGCCCAGGATCGATTGCAAGACTTTGTATGCAATGGCACCGCCCGCGACACGGACTGCCGTTTCGCGTGCACTGGAACGCCCACCGCCACGATAGTCGCGCGTGCCGTACTTGGAAAAGTAGGTGTAGTCGGCGTGGCCAGGGCGAAACTTGTTTTTGATGTCGCCATAGTCCTTGGAACGCTGATCGGTGTTTTCGATCAACAAGCCAATGGGCGTGCCCGTGGTTTTGCCTTCGAACACACCGGACAGAATTTTCACCTGATCGGCCTCTTGGCGCTGGGTGGTGTACTTGGATTGGCCCGGGCGGCGTTTGTCCAAAAACGGCTGGATGTCGGCTTCGGACAGCTTGATGCCCGGCGGGCAGCCGTCAATGACGCCACCAATGGCCAGCCCGTGGGATTCCCCAAACGTGGTGAGGCGAAACAAGTCGCCGAACGTGTTGCCTGCCATCCCTTAAACCTCCAATCCGGTTACGGATTGGTTAGGTTTGAGAGGACCTCTTCGAAGCCCCATAGGGGCTGAGAGAGGTTGCTTCAAACGCTTCATAGGTTTTCCAATCCGAAAAGGTCTAGACTGTCGAAATGTCGGGTGCGTCGACGGCTTTCATGCCGACGGTATTGTAGCCGCTGTCCACATAGTGCACTTCGCCGGTGACGCCGCTGGAAAGTGGCGACAGCAGGTAGAGCCCAGCACCGCCGACGTCTTCCAACGTGGTGTTGCGACGCAGCGGGGAGTTCAGCTCGTTCCACTTCAAGATATAGCGGAAATCGCCGATGCCGCTGGCGGCCAAGGTCTTCATAGGACCTGCGGACATGGCGTTGACGCGCACGCCTTCGCGGCCCAGATCTTCGGCCAAATAGCGCACGCTGGCTTCCAGGGCGGCTTTGGCCACCCCCATGACGTTGTAGTGTGGAATGACTTTTTCGGCACCGTAGTAGGTCAGCGTCAACAGCGATCCACCTTCGTTCAACAACGGCGCGGCTTTTTGGCACACGGCGGTGAACGAGTAGACGGAAATGTCCATGGTTTTTTGGAAGTTTTCGCGGGTGGTGTCGACGTATTTGCCTTTAAGCTCTTCTTTGTCGGAGTAGGCAATCGCATGCACCACAAAGTCAATGGAGCCCCAGCGTTCTTTCACGTCCTCGAACACTTTGTCGATGGAGGACATGTCCGTTACATCGCATTCCACCAAGAAATCGGAACCAACTTCGGCAGCAAGCGGTTCGACGCGCTTTTTCAACGCATCGCCTTGGTAGGTGAAGCCGATCTCGGCACCGTGGGCATGAAGCTGTTGGACAATACCCCAAGCGATGGAGCGATTGTTGGCGACACCCATGACGATGCCTTTTTTTCCAGCCATCAACGCAGCGGGAGCGGTCATAGTATTTAGATTCCTTATCAAGTGGTCAGGATTGGGCGCATCCTACACGAAACACCGTCTCGAAGAAAAGAGCGAGAAACGCGATTTTTCAGGACTTTTCCCAAATTATTCAGTTGTGTGTATCATGCCTTAATCGAGTTAACAGAGTATTGTTGTCACCATGGATCAAAATGCACCCGTTCCTCCCGCCCAAGAGGGGCTTAAGCATTCGCCTTTCGTTTTGGAATTCCTCGCTTTTATGCGTCTGGTGGTGACCCGGTTCGGCCGCGAAGGGGGGATGCGCATCGCGGCGGCGCTGAGCTATACCTCGCTCTTGGCGTTGGTGCCATTGGGGGCCATCGCGTTTGCGATTTTAAAGGCTTTTCCGGTTTTTGACGACATTCAAGACCAGATAAAGTCTTTGGTATTTAAGAACTTTTTGCCGGACTCGGTGGCGAATGCCGAGGCCTATTTCGATCAATTCATTACCCAGACTCAGAGCCTGACAGCGGTGGGCATCGTGGCGTTGGCGGTGACGGCGATTATGTTGCTCAACACCATCGAAGGGGCGCTCAACACCATTTTCCAAGTCAAAGCCAAGCGCCCGTTTTTGCCGCGCATGTTGATGTTTTGGGCGGTGATTACGTTGGGCCCGCTTTTGTTGGGGGGCTCGTTGTCGCTGAGAACCTATTTGTATTCTCTGACAGAATGGACAGGGGTTGACGCGATCCCCGGCATTGGCGGGTTTATGACCAGCCTGCTGCCATCGGTCATGGGCATTTTTGCGTTTTCCATGTTCTATCTGATCGTACCGTACCGTCCGGTGCGCCTGGTCCATGCGTTGATTGGCGGGATAAGCGCGGGGCTGTTGTTTGGCATCTTGCGCCAAGTTTTCGCCCTGTATTTTGCGGCTTTTCCGGCGTACCAAACCATCTACGGTGCGCTGGCGACCATACCGATCTTTTTGATCTGGATGTATTTGAGCTGGGCTTTGGTGCTCATCGGCGCGGTGGTGGCGGCGAGCCTCAACGAATGGGGCCGGGCGCACGCGGCAGAAACCTTCGACGCGCTGCCGCCCGCACGCAAATTGGACGCGGCACTGGTGAGTATTGAGCGTTTGTGGCGCAAGGGCCGGGGCGAAGACAAAATCATCCACCCCACCGCCAACCCCAAACGCGAAGACATTTTGGCGCAGTCCTTAGAAGCTTTACGCATGCACGAATTTGTCGGCATGAGCGACGACGGCGATTGGTACCTCAAGCGCGACCCAGAGGTTCTGACCATTGCGGCCCTCGCCAACGGCATGGGCTTAGCACCCAACCCCGGCGACCTGCCTGTCGGTGGCCCGCCGTGGCGGGGACAGCTCAAAGAAAGCTTAGGAGGGCTGACGGGCAAGGGCTACGGCCTGACGTTGCGGGTATTGTTTGAGGGCAACGCAGAGACCTAATCCCCCTCCGTCATTCAAACATCCCCCTCC
>NZ_JBAHUR010000021.1 GCF_036689815.1 Magnetovibrio sp. PR-2
ATTGGCTAAAAACAGGCTGGTTGGCCCTTGATCAAATACGACAGAATTGAGGATAAAGGCGGAAGTCATGTTTTCGCTAACCAGCCCGTTTTGAACGCGTGCCTCACTTTTTGCGTTCACCTACAAAAGGGGGAATGGTGGGCCCGGCAGGACTCGAACCTGCAACCAGACCGTTATGAGCGGTCGGCTCTAACCAATTGAGCTACAGGCCCCCAATAGGTTGTGACCTCGCTTATAGCAAGCAACGGACGCGTGGGAAAGGCTCTCTCTTCAAAAGGTGTACCTTGAGCTCACTGTTTCGTAAATCGAAACGGTAAGTCCCGTTTTCGCCATCTACCCGCCTGAGGCCGGACCAATTACAGTGCTTCTATTAATGCCCCACAACAGAGCGATATAGAGCACAAGAAGATGACCTCCCCCGACAGTCTCAAAACTTCATCCATACCCATAACCTCGCGTTGGCGCAATTCCGACCGGCGCTGGGGTGGGGTGTCCGTCGTCTTGCATTGGACCATGGCTTTGGCTGTGTTCGGTTTGTTTGGCTTAGGTCTGTGGATGACGTCGCTCAGCTATTACGACCCTTGGTACAAACAGGGGCCGTCCATCCACAAAGCCATGGGTGTTTTGTTGTTCGCCACGTTGCTGGTGCGGTTGGCTTGGCGGGCGTTCGACCACACACCGGCGCCGTTGCGAAGTCATTCCGCGCTGGAGCGCAAAGGCGCCCACGCGGCGCATGTGGCTTTATATGCAGGCTTGTGCGTGGTGATGCTCAGCGGTTATTTGATTTCCACAGCCGATGGGCGCGCCATTGACGTTTTTGGTCTGTTTGAAGTCCCCGCGACTTTGAGCAGGCTTAAGAACCAAGAAGACATTGCCGGCGTCGTTCACTTGTGGTTGGCCTCGGGCCTCGTTGGCGTCGCTGTTTTGCACGGCGGTGCGGCGCTCAAACATCATGTCTTGGACAAAGACGCGACGCTCTTGCGCATGCTTGGGCGTTCTACCAAATCCTCCTCCTCAGTTTAACATCATCAAATGTAAAGGATCTCCTCCATGAAATACTACTCTTTGGTCGCTGCTGCAGCCCTCGGGCTTGCCGCCATTGCCCCTGTCAAAGGCGTTCAGGCTGCCGATTACGTGATTGACACCAAAGGCGCGCACGCCTTTGTTCAGTTTCGTGTGAAGCACCTGGGCTACAGCTGGTTGTATGGACGATTCAACACCTTCTCAGGTGAATTCAGCTACGATGCGGACAAGCCGGAGGCCTCTGCGATCTCCGTCACCATTGACACCACAAGCGTCGATTCCAATCACGCCGAGCGCGACAAGCACTTGCGCAGTGGGGACTTTTTGAACGTCTCCGAATTTCCCCAAGCCAAGTTCGTCAGCACCGGCGTGAAGATGAATGCCGACGGCACGGCACAGCTGATGGGGGACTTTACCTTACATGGCGTGACCAAGCCGATCGCCATTGATGTCAACAAGCTTGGCGAAGGTAAAGACCCTTGGGGTGGTTACCGCGCGGGCTTTCAAGGCTCCACCACCATCACCATGGCGGATTACGGCATGACGTTTAACTTAGGCCCCGCGTCGACCCAAGCGGAAATCATTCTGTCTGTTGAAGGCGTGAAGAAGTAAGAGAACGCCAGACATACAAAACCGCCCCCAGAATTTTCCTGGGGGCGGTTTTTTGTGTCTTGTAAAACAATGATCAGTTCTTGGTGGCTAAGATCGGATCTTCTTCGTCCGGGTCTTCCATGCTCATCATGTCGTCCAGCTCGTTGCTGTTCTTTTTGGTCATGGACGGCAGGCCGCGGGTGCCGGATTTGCCGTTGTTGATTTCATCGTCACGCACTTGGCGGTACAGGCTGCGCACAGCTGCGTAATAATCCAGCGAGGTTTTTTCCAAGTCGTCAATGTCTTCCATGTTGCGTTGACGGAAGTCGACGGCGTCGGCCACAAAACGTTCGTTGGGGATGTATTCTTTGTCGGTGTTTTGAGCGTAGTGCCAAATCGGATCGGTGATCACGTCCACCACTTTGCCGACCGCATCACGCGGGTTCGACGGGCCCAAAATCGGCAGAACCAGATACGGTCCGCCGTCCACACCCCAGGTCGCCAGGGTTTGGCCAAAATCTTCTTTGTGAGCCGGATAGCCCATCTCGGTCGCCGGATCGCCAAAGCCCAATATGCCAACGGTGGTGTTGATGGCAAAGCGCGAGAAGGTGTTCCAGGCGCGTTCCGTCTCACCTTGCAAAACATCGTTGAGCAAGATTACCGGGGTTTTCAAGTTGGACAGGAAGTTGCTGACCAAGTCGCGCAAAGGCGGCGGCACAAAGCCGCGGTACATGGCCGCGACTGGACGCAGAACCAAGGTATCCAGGCCACGGTTAAACTCGAACATGGCCCGGTTGAACGGTTCCAACGGATCGTTGATCTCGTTGTATTCAGTGACAGCCTCAGAATCTTTGGGATCAGGCGCGGTGGCACAAGCGCTGACCATGAAGCCCAAAAGCAACACAGCGCCCAAGCGCAGCACTTTATGGCGCAAAACGCTCATAAAACCGCTGAAAAAATCATCCAATCCCGTACGGTGTGTTGCGTACATTCAAGGCTCCGTCACAATAAATACGGCTCGCAATGGATTGCGGGCCGCCGTTTAAATTAAACGTACGAGCGCACATTAAGTGTGCCCCCACCAAATACATTTTAAAAACAAGACCCTATCAAGAAGGAAAGGCCCGTTCCCCCGGTTGCATTGTTCCGGTCTAAGCGTGCGTTAACCACACCCTATCGAATTAGCACACGCAGCAGCCGAACACCAGTGTGCAATTTGTACGATATGCATGCAAAGTGACGGGTGTGTTCAAAATATCACACTACATTCAGGTAAGCGGGCAAGTGTGAGATTAAAATGTTCTAGACACCTTGATTATCAATGGATATAAAGACATTGTTATATCTAAATATTGAATGATTATTGGTTGTTCTAAAAGGCCTCACATGGAACACGTTCTGGACGCATTACGGGCTGCAGCAGACCCCACAAGGCTCCGAATCCTGGGATTGCTGGCGGCTGGGGAGCTGACGGTCAGTGAATTGGTTTCGATTCTCGGCCAAAGTCAGCCGCGCGTGTCGCGTCATTTAAAAATTTTAGTAGAGGCCGGTCTTTTGCAGCGTTTTCGTGAAGGAAGCTGGGTTTTTCACCGAATCCAACCCGGTGCGGGCGGCACACGTGCGGCAGCCTTGGTGGACTTGGTGCCGCAAGAAGACCCGCTGCGTATGCAAGATAAGGTGCGTTTGCGCGAAATCGAAGATCAGCGCAGTCGCGCAGCCGAAGACTATTTTGCCAAGTTTGCCCCCGAATGGGATCGTCTGCGCCAACTGGATGTGGATGAAGAAGCCGTGGCCACTGCGGTGCGGGAGATGTTGCCCCTGACGTCACAGCAAAAACTGTTGGATTTGGGCACCGGCACGGGCCGCATGCTTCAGGTGTTGGGCCCGGATGTAGGGGAGGCCTTAGGCCTTGATAACTCGCATGAAATGCTGGCGGTCGCGCGGGCGAACGTCAAACGCTGGGGTTTGGAAAACTGCCAACTGCGCCAAGCCGATATTATGGCACTGCCCGTCGCATTCGGAACATTCGATGCAGTGGTGATTCACCAAGTGCTGCACTTCTTAGATCGACCCTGGGCCGCCATTGCCGAATCCGTGCGTGCCCTTCAGCCCGGTGGGCGCTTATTAATCGTAGACTTAGCCCCCCACGATGTGGAAGAACTGCGCGAACAGCACGCGCACCGTCGTTTGGGCTTTGAGGATGAAGAAATTCAAGACTGGCTTTTGACCCAAGGGTTGAGCCTGGAAACCATCAAACATCTGCCTGGAAAACTGGGCGTCACCATTTGGCTGGCCCGCAAGAGCGGCGTTGCCGGCTTAAATGCACAAGATCAAGGAGCTCTCTTATGACCGCCATCACCCGCCATGATTTGAATGGTATGGCCGTGTCCTCACCATTGCCGAAAGACGCCAACGTGTCGTTCGAATTTTTTCCGCCCAAATCGGAAAAGATGGAAGCGAAGCTTTGGGATTGTATTGAGCGTTTAGCGCCTTTGGGGCCCCAATACGTGTCGGTCACCTATGGCGCAGGCGGTTCGACGCGCGAGCGCACCCACGCCACCGTGACCCGCATTCGCCGCGAAACGGATTTGGAGCCCGCCGCTCATTTGACCTGCGTCGGCGCCACCCGCGAAGAAATTGACGAGATCGCTCAGCAGTACTGGGACGACGGCATCAAGCACATTGTGGCGTTGCGCGGCGACCCGGTCGAAGGCATCGATACCGATTATGTGCCCCACCCCGGTGGCTACGCCTACGCCGAAGACTTGGTGAAGGGCCTGAAAGACATTGCCGACTTCGAAATTTCCGTTGCAGCCTATCCGGAAGTCCACCCGCAGGCGAAAAGCGCGCAGGCGGACTTGGACAATCTCAAACGCAAAGTCGACGCAGGCGCCACTCGTGCCATCACACAGTCGTTTTTCGACACCGAAGTGTTTTTGGACTTTGTCGAAAAGGCGCGCCAAGCGGGCATCGAAGTGCCCATCGTGCCAGGGATCTTGCCGGTGACGAACTTTGCCCGCGTTAAAGAATTTTCCGAACAAACTGGGACGTCCGTACCCGGTTGGATGGGTGATTTGTTCGACGGCCTGGACGAAGACGCCGAAACCCGCAAGCTGGTCGCCGCAACTGTGGCCGCCGAGCAATGCCGTGTGCTCTATGCCAACGGCATCAAAGATTTTCACTTCTATACGCTCAATCGTGCCGATCTGACTTACGCCATTTGCCACATTCTGGGCGTTCGCCCGAAGTAAGCCTTGAGACGCTTCTGTATATATAAAGAGACACTGACATGCCCTTGAAACCACACAACCCCAATGCCAAAGCTCAACTGGAAGCCCAGCTCAAAAACCGCATCCTGATTTTGGACGGCGCCATGGGCACCATGATTCAACGCCACAAGTTCGAAGAAGAACATTTTCGTGGGGAGCGCTTTAAGGACCACAACTCCGAGCTCAAGGGCAACAACGACCTGTTGATCTTCACCCAGCCCGAAGCCATCCAGGGCATTCACGAAGCCTACCTGGAAGCGGGCGCGGACATTATTGAGAGCAATACGTTCTCCGCCACGACCATTTCCCAGGCCGATTATGGCTTGGAAGACATTGTGTATGAGCTCAACGTCGAAGGGGCGAAGCTGGCGCGTGCCGCAGCGGATAAATATTCGACCCCGGACCACCCGCGTTTTGTCGCAGGCGGGCTTGGCCCGACCAACCGCACTGCGTCAATTTCACCGGACGTGAACGACCCGGGCAAACGCAACGTAACGTTTGATGAATTGAAAGACGCTTACGCCCAAGCTACACGCGGCCTCATTGAAGGCGGTGCGGATTTGATTTTGATCGAAACCGTGTTCGATACCTTGAACGCCAAGGCTGCGATCTTTGCGGTGAAATCCGTATTCGAAGAAGAAGGCTTTGAGCTGCCCATCATGATTTCCGGCACCATTACCGATGCGTCTGGTCGGACGCTGTCGGGTCAAACGGCGGAAGCGTTTTGGAACTCGCTGGCCCACGCGAACCCTGTGTCCATCGGGTTCAACTGTGCGCTGGGTGCGGAAGACTTGCGCCCGCACGTTCAAGCCGTGGGCGCCATTGCCGACACCCACGTGTCGGTGTATCCCAACGCCGGACTACCCAACGAATTTGGGGCCTATGACGACACGCCTGAATATATGGGCGAGGTGCTCAAAAGCTTCGCCGAAGAAGGCCTAGTCAATATTGTCGGTGGGTGCTGTGGCACCTCGCCGGATCATATCAAAGCCATCGCCGATGCGGTTGCTCCTGTTGCGCCCCGCACGTTGCCAGACCCAGAAATGGTTTGCCGCTTGTCCGGCCTTGAGCCGCTGATCATTGATGACGTGACGGGTTTTGTGAACGTTGGTGAGCGCTGCAACGTTGCGGGCTCGGCCAAGTTTAAAAAGTTGATTGCCGAAGGCGACTATCAAACGGCGACCGACATTGGCCGCACCCAAGTCGAAAATGGTGCGCAAATCGTGGACGTCAATGTGGACGACGCCATGTTGGACGCTGAAAAAGAAATGACCACGTTCTTGAACCTGATCGCGGGCGAACCCGACATTGCGCGTGTCCCAGTGATGATCGACAGTTCCAAATGGGATGTGATCGAAAAAGGCTTGAAGTGCGTGCAGGGCAAAGGCGTGGTGAACTCCATCTCGCTCAAGGAAGGTAAAGAAAACTTCCAGGCCCAGGCCAAAACCATCATGAATTATGGCGCGGCAGTCATTGTCATGGCGTTTGACGAAGACGGGCAGGCCGACAGTTATGAGCGCATGGTTGAGATTTGCAAAAAATCTTACGACGCGCTGGTTGAAATTGGCTTCCCGCCGCAAGACATTATTTTCGATCCCAACATCTTCCCCATCGCCACGGGCCTGGATGAACACCGCAACTATTCGGTGGACTACATCAACGCGTGCAAATGGATCAAAGACAATTTGCCGGGCGCGATGCTTTCCGGCGGTGTGTCGAACATGTCGTTCTCGTTCCGTGGCAATAATCCGGTGCGTGAAGCCATGCACTCGGTGTTTTTGTACCACGCCATCAACAACGGCATGACCATGGGTATTGTAAATGCGGGACAGTTAACGGTTTATTCCGACATTCCCGACGATTTGCGTGAACGCATCGAAGACGTGGTGTTGAACCGCCGTGAAGATGCGACGGAACGCCTGTTGGAGGTTGCCGAAGAAGCGCGCGGTTTGGGCACCAAAGACACCGGGCCCGATTTGACGTGGCGTGAAAACGACGTCAACAAGCGTTTGGAATATGCCCTGGTCAAAGGCATTACCGAATTCATCGAAGACGACGTGGAACAAGCCCGGCTCGCGGCCACCCAACCCATCGACGTCATCGAAGGGCCGCTGATGGACGGCATGAACGTGGTCGGCGACTTGTTTGGCACCGGACAAATGTTCTTGCCCCAAGTGGTGAAGTCGGCTCGCGTGATGAAACAAGGTGTCGCGCACTTGCTGCCCTACATCGAACAAGGCAAAGCCGCCGGATCGAGCAAGGGCAAAATCTTGATGGCGACGGTGAAGGGCGACGTGCACGATATCGGCAAAAATATCGTCGGCGTGGTGCTCCAGTGCAACAACTTCGACGTCATCGACCAAGGTGTGATGCAGCCCTACGCGGACATCTTGGACCGTGCCGAAGCCGAAAACGTCGACATCATTGGGCTCAGCGGTTTGATCACGCCGAGCTTGGAAGAAATGGTCATCGTCGCCAAAGAAATGGAACGGCGCGGTATGACACAGCCGTTGTTGATCGGTGGTGCAACCACGTCGAAGGTCCACACGGCGGTGAAGATCGACCCGGAATATTCCGGCGTGGTGATCCACGTGAACGATGCGTCGCGCGCCGTGGGTGTGGCCTCGCAGCTGCTGTCCGAAACGCAACGCGATGACTATGTAGCAGGCATCAAAGAAGAATACGCCCAAGTCAAAGAAAAGCACGAAGCCAGCCAACGCGCCCGCGAACAGCTCTCGCTTTTGGATGCGCGCGAACGCCGCTTGAAGATCAATTGGAACCCCAATGACGCGGTTGCCCCCAGCTTCACGGGCACCAAAGTGTTTGACAATTATCCGCTCACCGAATTGGTTGCGCGCATGGATTGGACACCGTTCTTCCGCACATGGGAGCTCAAAGGCACGTACCCGTCCATTATCAAAGGTGACACGCCTGAGGCGGACAATGCCCGCTCTCTTTGGGCTGACGCACAAGCCATGTTGAAAAAGATCATTGATGAAAAATGGCTCGAAGCCCGCGCCGTCATCGGCTTCTGGCCGGCGGCCTCCGTCGATCACGACGACGTGGAGTTGTTCACCGACGAGACACGTTCCGAAACCCTCACGCGGGTTCACTTCCTGCGCCAACAAATGGTCAAACGCGAAGGCCGTACCAACGATTGTCTGGCCGACTTCGTGGCCCCCAAAGGCTCCGGCGTGAACGATCACATCGGTGGGTTCGCCGTGACGGCTGGCATCGGCCTGGATGAAAAATCTGCCGAGTTCCAAGCGGCCAATGATGATTACAACGACATTTTGTTGAAAGCCTTGGCGGATCGTTTAGCCGAAGCGTTGGCCGAACGCATGCACGAACGCGTGCGCCAAGAATTCTGGGGTTACGCCGCCGAAGAGGACTTGGCTAACGAAGACTTGATCAAAGAAAACTACGACGGCATCCGCCCGGCTCCGGGTTATCCGGCATGCCCCGACCACACGGAAAAAACCACGCTGTTTAAATTGTTGGACGCGACCGAAGCCACAGGCATCGCACTCACCGACAGCTTCGCCATGATGCCCACCAGCTCGGTGTCCGGTTTCTACCTGTCCCACCCCGAAGCCAAATACTTCGGCATCGGCAAGCTCGGCAAAGACCAAGTCGTGGATTACGCCGAACGCAAAGGCATCACCGTCGAAGAAGCGGAAAGGTGGTTGGCACCGAATTTGGGGTATACGCCTTAAAGGAATTGAATTTTCAGATTCGGGTCGCTGTATGTGCCGGGTCGTCTCTTTTCTGGAGCGCTTAACACTTGTATTTTAGGCGGGTTTGAAAGCTCGAGTGGTCTTAGAACTTGCCTTTTATAATGAGATTCTCTAAACGCTGTTTCAGTCAGGATGTATTCTTCAATTTCTTCAACGGTAACGGTTTGCCCATTGAAAACTTTTTGGATTTGTCTAGATAGCTCTGCGAAGTTTGGCTCATTTGCAAACATGATCATTTGATTAGGATCTGTTGCGTCTGAAAAAGTAAATTCACCGGATGAATCAGTTCTCCACATCGCTTCCTTCATTTTCATAATTCCTTTTTTGCTATTCGTTGCATAAAAAAGGAAGTAATCGGTATTGTTTGCTGCATTTTTCATTTCGAATGAGCGGACATATTTTGCTTTGGCGCTCGCTCGCAATTGACGGTAATAAAGATCATGAAGGCAGCGATTCCGTTCTATTGGCTTTTTTAGATCAGAACAATTCTTCCAATCAGAAGTTCCAAAAAACCGATCAAAGTTTTCGATCTGGTCTGGATGGCTAAGAAATCGATTTATTTCTTCGTACATGAAGTTGACGAACACTTCGCAACTTCGATGAGATAGAATTTCGCGAACGATTGAGAAAGGGACACCTTTCCAGCCGAACGGATCAATAAATGCAAAAGTAGGATGCAGAGGTTTGGACTTGTCACGATAAAAGTCCATGAGCTCATCAAATGCGACCTCAAATTCATCATTCACAATTTTTATGCGAAAGTTTTCTGGAAGCAGCATTTCTTTGATGATTGACTGCAGGTTATTGGAGCGCTCCTTGTCATATTCAACAAAGTAATAAAGGATCGTCGACTTGATTCTACGTAGATGCGCTAACGCAGCCTTGATAGCAATAATTGGGGAACCGTCTTCACCTTTTGAATATCGCCCTGGGCCTGAAAATCCATCAATGTACAAAAAAACAGGGAAGCCACCCTGGCTCAGGATTGGCACCCATGAATATAGGTACATACCAAGAATTTCATGTTTTGCGCGAGTATGGGGATCCAAATCCCATATGGGTGTCTTTGGGGCAGCCATTAGATCAAGTTATTCCGCAGCTATTAAAGGTAAGTTTTGTGGGGGGTATTCGCCCCAAATCCGTCCCTGAAGTTCACGCCCATGCTCCTTCGGGCGGAATCCTCCCCACTGTTTAAAGAAGAACGCCACTTTGGCTTTGTTGCATTGGTCACGGATATCCGTGACCCAGGCTTCTTCGATGGGGCGGTGTTTGGGGCCGCTTTCGCCGCCGACGATGACCCAGTGCATGGCGGATAAATCCATTTTCCCCATCGGGCCGATGAGAGGCTCCAGAGATAAGAACCGCACCGTAGAGTTGGTGTCCCTCAAGTGATTGATGCGGGACTGTTTGCTACCATCTTCGACAGAAACGCCAAGCCAGATGTGGGCAGGTACAGGATCGTTCTTAAAACGCTTGTTGATATAGCTACGCATGCGAGATGAGCGTTTGGTTAGCACCTGGAAGGTATGTTGTGTGGCCGCTTCCATGGTGTCGAAAACTTGATCGACGTAACTGTAGGGGACTTCTTTGTGGAACAGGTCGCTCATGGAATTCACGAAAATCATGCGCGGCTTTTTCCAGCTGAGCGGCTGTTGCAGGCGCGCAGGACGAAGTGTCAGGTCAAAGCCGGTTTCAAAGGGATGTCCCGGCACGCCGCGAAAACGTTCGGCGAAGCGTTCAGCATAGCAGTTGTCGCAACCCGCGCTAATCTTCGTGCAACCCGTAACCGGGTTCCACGTGGCATCGGTCCACTCAATCTCGGATTTTTGCGCCATACCTCGCTCCAGAACAAAACAAGAACATTATACTTGACTTGTGGATAACTTGCCAGAAGATCCTTCAATAAACACTTAAGATAGGTTTAATTCTAAACCAAGCGACAACTGTAATGGACCCGAAAATGTCTCTCACCCAATCCCTCATCCACCTCATTCGCTCCAAGCCCGTCACGCAAGATGATTTGGACGCGGCGGCTTTGTTCACGCTTGACGCCGTCGCCAATGCCGTCGGTGGGTGTTCAACCGAGCCGGGGCACAAGCTGTTGGACTGGGCGGGGGAGAGCGGCGCAGACGCTGGGCGGCGGGCTTTGTTGCTGGGTGGTCTCACGCACATTTTGGAGGTGGACGATTTGCACCGCGCGTCTGTGGTGCACCCAGGGTGCGTTGTGGTTCCGGCAGCGTTTGCGCTTTCAAAGGGGAACGCTCAGGATTTTCTGACGGCCGTGCTTCACGGGTTCGAAGCCACGTGTCGGGTCGGCATGGCCGTGGGCAAAGCGCATTATAAGGTTTGGCATTCCACCGCGACGTGCGGGCCGTTTGGCTCGGCCATGGCGGGGGCGCACCTGTTGGGTTTGAGCGATGAACAGGCCGTTCACGCACTGGGCAATGCGGGCACCCAGTCGGCGGGGTTGTGGCAGTTCATGGCAACCGGAGCCATGAGCAAACACTTGCACGCCGGGCGCGGGGCAGAGGCCGGTGTGGTCGCTGCCGAGTTGGCAAAGCTGGGGTTCACCGGTCCCCCGGAAATATTGGAAGGTGCGCAAGGCTTGTTTGCCGGGGCATGCCCGGACCCGGACCCGGACGCCGTTCTGCGCAATCCAGACCACCGTTGGCAATTGCATGAAAGCTCCATCAAGCCCTGGCCGTCATGCCGTCACACGCACCCCGCCATTGATACGGCGTTGGAACTGTCTGCACACATTAAGAATGTGGAAGAGATCGAACGCGTCAACGTTCAGGTCTACGAAGCCGCCATGGACGTGTGCAATCGCCCAACCCCCGTGAGCGTCTATGAAGCCAAGTTTTCACTTTATCAAACGGTAGCAGCTGCGCTGGCGGATGGGCGTGTGGACTTCGACAGTTTCGAAGCCGACAGCCGAGAGCGCTTGGCTGCATTGCGCGCGAAAATCACGCCGCAAGCCTGTGAGCCGTTTGTCAGCGCCTATCCTCAGGATTGGGGAAGTGCCGTTGAGGTTGTTTTGAAAGACGGCTCAACGTACAAGGCCGAGCGCCAACACTGCAAAGGCGACCCGGAAGCTGCCTTGTCCAAAGACGAAATGAAAGCCAAAGCGCGCATGCTGATGGACCTGGGCGGCTATGAGAACCCGGACCAACTTATGGAAGCCATTTTGGGTATGGCAGAGGGCGGGGCTGTGCCGGATGTGTTTGTGGGGTTAAAGGCTGTTGAGGGCGACACATCAGCGGGCTAAATGATGTTCTTCTCTTTCAAAAACGACACAAACTGCATATCGCCGCGCACCACGTCTTCGATTAACAACGTCGCCATTTCATCAAAGCAGCGTTTTAGTGTTTCCGGGCTTTCCGTGTTGACGCACAGCGCTTTGACACCTTGGGCTTTGAGCATCAGCTCATGGTGAAATGTCATGTGGTCTTTGAGTTCCGGATACTCGGCATCGGCCAGCAGGGCTTCTTCGGACTTAAAATGCTCGTCGCACAGAACCAAAAACGCTTCCAAAAGCTCTTCGCATTTTTCGTGCTCTTCGTTTTCGATGCTGTGGGACACGGCGTTGATCATGTTGACGATCTCGGCATGCTCCCCGTCGATGACGGGGTGGCCGGTGATGAAGGTTTCAAGCAATTCGACTTGCATGGGAGGTCCTTAAAAAAAGGTGGTCGAGGTTACTGGTTCGCGGTTGGTTTTTGCGGGTTTTTGAGTTTTCGCGCATCCAAGCGGCGCTGTTGGATCAGCTTGATCTGTTCTTGGCGGATGCGCGCACGCGTGGCCGAATCCGTGGCCCCGGCAAAGCGGTCATTGAAAGCGGACCGTTCCTCGGGCGTTAACCATTCGGTCCCAGGCAGGTGTTGAGCCTGGGTACTGTTTGGTTGGGCCGTAAAGGCAACCAGAAGGACGGCGAGGGCAACAAAAAGGCGCATCGGCAGTTAATCCACAAGTTTGTGGTGGAGAAAGGTATACTTCTGACCAGCGAAGTCAACCGGACGTTTCGCGTAGGCGGTCGAGTCGTAAACGGTCCCGCTCATCCCCCAACCGCCAACTGGTCCCCATCACCGCCATCAGCGCGCCGATAGACGTGGTGCCGGCCAGCAAAAACATGATGAGAATCTGGTACTTGACGGCTTCGGTGGGATCGACCCCGGCCAAAATTTGGCCCGTCATCATACCCGGAAGTGAGATAATCCCCGCCGCTGACATGGCATTGATGATGGGCATAAGGCCCGCGCGCATGGCTTCGCGCGCATATGGTCTGACGGCGTCGCGCCGCGTATGGCCCAGGGCAAGGCGGGCTTCGATGGCGTCTTTTTCACGTTTGAGTGTGGCGGCGAGGCGCTCCATCCCCACCGAAATACCCGTGAGCGTGTTGCCCAACATCATGCCCAACAAGGGCAGGGCGAAGCGGGGATCGTACCAAGGGTCAGGGCGTACGGCGGTGGTCAGCGCCAATATCGTGACAATGCCGCCCGCCACGATCAGTGACGAGGTGGCGATGGAATAGCTCCACCCGTCGCGCAGTTTTAAGGTCTGGCGCGCGGTGACTTCTCGTCCCGCCAACAACAACATGACCAACGCCGCCAAACCGGTCCACCAGGGTGAGACCATTTCGAACAGCATCTTCAACACCAGCCCGATTAGCGCCAGCTGAACCGTGGTGCGCAGGGCGGCAATGCCCAGGGTTTTTTCCAAGCCGAGGTTGAGCGCTACCGACAGCCCACCCGCCAACAACAGCAACAGCGACGCAATGGCCAAGTCGAAATAACTGAGATCCAAGTACACCGCACTCATGGGGTGACCTCGCTGAGCTGACCGTCTTTGAGCTCCACATGTCGGGTGGCAAGGCGCTGGGCCTGGGCCGGGTCGTGACTGACGAAGACGATGGCTTTGCCAGCATCGCTCAGTTCAGAAATCAGTCTTTCCACGCGGTCCACATTGTCGGGATCCAGGCCGGACGTGGGCTCGTCCAACAGCAAAACCTCCGGGTCGCGGGCGACGGCGCGGGCCAGGGCTAAGCGTTGGCGTTCTCCGGTGGAAAGGTTGACGGTCTGCCAATCCAACGCGGTGCTTTCCAGGCTGACGCGGTGCAGGATGTCTTTGACGGCGCTGTGGCTGAGCCCTTCGAAATGCGGGCGCACCGTGTCCGCCCACCAGCCTGGTGCTGCGGGAACGTACATGACACGGGCACGCCAAATGGGCGCATCCATGGTGTCGCGGGGCTCACCATTTAGAGAAACGTCCCCCGCGTTGGGGTCCAAGTCCGCAATGGCGCGCAGCAACAACGATTTGCCCGCCCCCGAAGGACCGCGCAAAACCACCCGCGCGCCCGCCTCGACGTCTAAGTCGATGGGGCCAATGGACAGACGTTGGAGATTTTTAACGCTTAACATGCATAAGGCTTAGCACGTTGATGTTACGGCGCAAGGGCAAAGCGTGGGCTTGTAATCCACATGAATTAATCAATAATGAATTCCATCTTCAACCTATGGTGATCATGGTCGTGTATTGAGAAGCTTTAAAATCATGTTGTTTGGGGCGGCGTTGCAGGTCGTCTTAATGGGAACAGCCGGGGCAGAGGAGGGCAGACCACCTGGTGCTGTGGCTGAACAGCACATTTTTGGGCCGTGGGCCGTTAGTGCAGAGGTCCGGGACAAAGGCAGGGGGGAATTCGTGAGGTGTAGAGCCGTCTTGCACGAACAGGACGGAAATGGCCTGACATCACGCTATCACCTGTTCGTATCAGTGAGTTGGGACGACTTGATGGTGATAATGTCGCGCGATGATCGCTGGATTGAGCTCCAAGGTATGCGTCCTGTTTTGTCACTCTACTATAATGGTGAACACGCTGCGCCCACTCTATTCTTTCAGCACTATCATAACACTGTGGGGGGGTATAACAGCCGCCCCAAGGGAGACCCGAAGTGGTTTGATGTTCATGCGTTTTTGGATCGTTTGAGCGATATGGAGAGCCTGTCGTTTGATTTAAACGGGTATCGCAAAGATATAGAGCTTTCTAAACCTGCCGAAATTGTTGCAGAACTGCGCGCCTGCCAAAAGCTCTACACACATTATTTTGCTCAAGTCCAAAGTGTTGAGGGGACGTTTATAGAAAAATTGAGGGCTTTGTCCCAATAATTATTGGGGTTTTTTCCAATGGTGCGTGCTGCAGTGCGGCTATACTCCTCCCATGACGAATCCACCCAACCCGCCCGAAATCTTGCTACCCGACACGTTTGCGGTCGTGGTCGGGGTGCGTGCGGCGTATGTGGTGGAAAGTTCGGGCGAGGTTTTGAGCCTTAGCCATGCGGAGGCTGCGCGGTGGATTAAGACCGAAGGCGCGCCCATGGTTTGCCATGCGCGCCAGACGGCGGCGCGGCTCAGGTGTGAGGCGTTTCGCGGGTTTGATCTGTTGGAACTTTTTGCCTTTGTCGAGCCTGCGCGCTTTTGTCTGCCCACACCGGGGGGGTTGGCGCAGGAACTTGGGTTGAGTTTACCCCGCTCTCACGAAGACGAAGCGATGATTTTGGTCACCGCAGCGCAGACTTTGTTGGAACGCATGCGTGCGCGGCTGAGCGCGGATTCCAAAGACGCCCGCCAAGCGGCCAAATTGGCGCACGCCATGAACACTGGCGGTTGGTCCTGGGCAAAACCCGTGCTGGCCGCCTTGGGCGAAGGCGACACGCCGCACAGCCAAATCGCCTCCCGATCCTTTCGTGTGTGGGAAGGCCTGCCCAAATGGGAAGAGCGGGGCGGCGAGGTCCCGCCAGGCGATGCGCCCGTCTCACCCCTGGAAGCGCGTCACCGCTTGGACGCTTTGCTGGCTGGACGACGGTCGGAAAACCGGCCCGAGCAACAGAAATTCACGGCGGGTGTGACGGCGGCGTTCGATCCTTGCGAATTTCCGGGCCAGCCCCAGTTTGTCTTGGCCGAGGCCGGGACCGGGGTCGGCAAGACTTTGGGCTACGTCGCCCCCGCCAGCGTGTGGGCGGACAAAAATGACGGCGCGGTGTGGCTGTCGACCTACACCCGCAACCTCCAGCGCCAGTTGGATGGGGAGATGGATAGGCTTTACCCCGACCCCGACCACAAAAAACGCTTTGTGGTGGTGAGGAAGGGGCGCGAAAACTATTTCTGTATTTTGAATTTTCAAGAAGCTCTCAACCGCTTGGCCTTGCGTCCAGACGGGGCGATTGCTTTGGGCTTGGTGGCGCGTTGGGCGGGGGCGACCCGCGACGGCGACATGATCGGCGGCGACTTTCCCGCCTGGATCGGATCGCTGTTGGGGCGTGGGTTAACGGGTGAGCTGACCGACACCAAGGGCGAATGCACCTATACCCTTTGCGAACATTTTAATAAGTGCTTTATCGAACATTCCAAACGCCGCGCCAAACGCGCCAAGCTGGTGATCGCGAACCATGCCTTGGTGATGGTGCAAACCGCGCTCAACGCGGGCGGCGGGGCCAGTGCGGAGGGGGGCGCGCCGACGCGCTTTGTGTTTGACGAAGGTCACCACGTGTTCGATGCCGCCGACAGCGCCTTTGCGTCTCACTTATCCGGTCAAGAAACTGCCGACCTGCGCCGCTGGATTTTGGGGGCGGAGGAAGGACGGCGCTCTCGCTCGCGTGGTCTCAAAGCGCGGCTGGAAGATTTAAGTGCGACCGATGACAAGCTCGCCATGTTGGTGGGTGAGGTGCGCCAAGCCGCCCACGTGCTGCCCGGGCCCACATGGCGCCAGCGCTTGACGGACGGAGAGGCCGGAGGGCCCAGCACCCCCAGTTCCGGCGAAACCGAAGCGTTCTTGATGTTCGTGCGCCAACAAGTCTATGCCCGCAACAACAATGGAGACGTTGCGTACTCGCTAGAATGCTCCGCCGAAAGCCCGGTGGACGGATTGTTGGACGCGGCGCGCGATTTGGACCGTGCGCTGATGATGCTGGAAACTCCGGTGCAAGAGTTGATCAAGCGCATGCTCAAAAAGTTGGATGACGAGGCTTCAGACCTGGAAACCAGCGAGCGCACCCGCATTGAGGCTTTGGCCGGCAGCTTGGAACGCCGCGCCTTGATCCCTGTGAAATCCTGGCGCGCCATGTTGCAGGCTTTACAAGACGGCACACCCGAAGACTTCGTCGATTGGATGAGTGTCGAACGCTTTCAAGGGCGCGATTGGGACATTGGCTTGAACCGTCATTGGGTGGATCCCACCAAGCCGTTTGCCGCTGCCATGACGGAGAGCGCGCAGGGTGTGCTGATCACCTCGGCAACGTTGCGCGACGAAGGCGATTGGCCCAACGCCGAAGCCCGCACGGGGTCCAAGCATATGGCGTCGCCGACCATTTATGTGGCACAAAAATCGCCTTTCGATTATGCCAACCAGACCCGCATATTTGTGGTCACTGACATCAACAAAAACAACGCCGATCAAGTTTCGGCGGCGTATCGGGAATTGTTCCTGGCCTCCGGCGGGGGCGGGCTGGGGCTATTTACCGCCATCAACCGTTTGCGCGTGGTGCACGAACGCATCGCACCTGCGTTGGATGAGGAAGGCTTTCCGCTGTATGCCCAGCACATCGATCCCCTCGACGTCGGCACGCTGGTGGACATCTTCAAGGCCGAAACGGATGCGTGTTTGTTGGGCACCGATGCTGTGCGCGATGGGGTGGATGTGCCGGGCAGCTCGCTGAGGCTCATCGTGTTTGACCGCGTGCCCTGGCCGCGTCCGGACATCATCACCAAAGCCCGGCGCGAAGCGTTTGGCGGGCGTGCATACGATGAGATGCTGACACGTTTGAAACTCAAACAAGCGTATGGCCGTTTGGTGCGCAAAAAGGACGATCGCGGTGTTTTTGTCATGCTGGACGGGGCTTTGCCGTCGCGCATCGCCACGGCGTTTCCGGGGGATGTGGAGATCCAACGCGTTGGCCTCAAAGACGCAATTTCGCACACGCAGCAATTTTTATCAGAGTCTTCTTGAACACCCTCAAATCACACCCTACCTGAATAATATCGAGAACATGTCGGGGTGAGTTCATGGGACAGCGCATATCCATCGCAAAAGCCGCAAGAATACTCGGCATTAACCGTCACGAACTGTGTGACCGGATTTGTCATGCCGGGTTTGACGGGTTCGAAGGCGGTGTGGATTTGGACGATCTCAAAAGCATTTCGCCGAAGTTCAACACCGAAGATGTGCGCCTGTCGGAGCGCACCCGCCTGATCCGCCAAACGGCGCGCCGCCGCCAAGCCGTGGCTCCGCCGCGCAAAAACGAGCACGAGCTGCAAGACGATCTCGACAAAATGCACAACAAGTGGCTTTTTGAGCGCAAAAAAGCGCAGGAATACTCCATGTTGTTCGACGCCTTGGTCGATGAGCTCGGCCACTGGCAAGCCTCCCCCGACCCCCACAAATCCAAATTCGCCATCGAATTTTCACACTGGATTTGTGATCAGTTGGATGAGTGAGGATTGATCCCCTGCCTTCGCCGTGGGCGTTTTTTCTTGGGAAATTGCTAAGGACGACAGCCGTGAAAGCCTTCACTCAACCGTCATTCCTGCGCAGGCAGGAATCCATGGGCGACTGCTCCGGAGTGATCGAGAGAAACTCTAAACGGAGACGCCCATAGGCTCCTGCCTGCGCAGGAGTGACGGCGTTTGATTAGATCTAAGTCAATGAAAAAATGTATGTAATTTTGGAAAAAAGCGGGAATCCATCTTCCTGCCTACGCAGGAGCGACGGTTTGAAATTAGTCTTCCAACGCCTCAACCAAAGGCGCCAGCCAGGGCTCGAAGCGTTTCCATTTTTGCACGGAGTCTTTGTAAATGGGCTGGCGCACTTGGGACAGGCTGGCGGTTTTAACGGTGCGGTTGCTTTTGTAAAATTGAAGACAGGCGTCGTCCCAGTCCAACCCAATATGTGAAACCAAAGCGCGCGAGCAGGTGTCTTGGTTGTCGATCAAATCCTCATAATCGACGTGGTAAACAAAGCCAGGCAACACATTTTGCCAGTGCTGCATACAGAGGGTGTACAGCTTGTAATAAGCGCCGATTTCCGCAAGGTCGTAGGAATAGCTGACATCCGTATTGCTGAAAAAGGTTTTATAAAGAGATAGGCCCGTGTCGTAAGGATCACGACGGCAGTGGATCACTTTGGCGTTCGGCAGCATGAGTTTAATCATGCCGATGTTGGCAAAGTTTGCGGGCATCTTATCTGTGATGTGCAAAGCCTCTTCATCGTGTTGGCGGAGCCTGTCGATATAGTCTGCCCCGGCCTGAGCCAGTTTATCTGGGTGTATTTTGCCCGCAGAAAAACCTTCAGAGACATCATGAAAAGAACCGAAGTGGCTTCGGACGACCTCTTCTAAGGCATAGAGTTCGCCTGCACCGAAGACGCTTGGGTGGGCGGATATAATTTGCTCGACCAAAGTTGTGCCTGAGCGGGGCATGCCCACAATGAAGACAGGCGTTGGGTCCGTGCTGCCGGTGTTGGAAAAGGTCTCATGGAACTTTGGCGTGAAGGTCTTTTGGATGGCATTGAGATCATCGAATTGATGTTCAAAATCCAGGTGGAATGTGCCCCGCTTCAGAGCATTGCCTTCGGTATAGAATTGAAAAGAGCGTTCATATTCACCGAGATCCTCATGGACTTTGCCTAAGGCAAAAGAGAGGGCGATTTTATCGTCGAGATCAGCAATTGGCCCGTCGTAGGCGGCTTTCATGGCGCGGACATCCTCGTTTGCGGATGTGACTTTGATGAGCCGTGCCAAGTTCATATGGGCTTTGCCATAATCCGGCTTCAAGCGGATGGCTTCGCGCAGATAGCTTACAGCTTCGTCAATGCGTCCATCGGTTTGGCAAACCTGTCCGAGGGTTGCGTTGGCACCAGACGGGTCAAGGCCCATCTTCAACGCGTTTTTCATCAATGCTTCTGCGATTTCGAGATCGTCGTTGTGCCAGTGGGCGAGGCCTTTGTTGAAATAGGCATTGTGAAAGTCGGGAGAAATCCCAAGAATTTTGTCAAACCACTGGAGGGCTTCGCCGGGTTTGTTTAAGGCGATGAGGCACAGGCCTAAATTGTTCATGGCCGGGACGTGACGCGGGTTCTTTTTCAGAACATCTTGAAAAACGACGCAGGCTTCCTCATCACGCTTTAAATCTTTCAGCACTGTGCCGAGGTTAAAAGCGACTTCAATTTCATGAGGAGCAAACTTGAGGGATGTTTCGAAACAGGTACACGCTTCTTCTTTGCGCCCCAGAGAATTGAGCACGATGCCTTTGTTGCAATGCGCATGGGCGTCGTCGGGTTTGACGCCTAAGGCCTTGCCAATGAGGTCGAGCGCTGCGTCATAATTCCCCGTCGCATGGGCAATCATGCCTAAAAAATTCAGAGCTTGGTGATGATTGGGCTGGGCTTGAAGAATTTGGCGGTAGATGCTTTCGGCGTCTTGCAAACGTCCGGCTTGATGATGCTCAAGCGCAAGCTGTAGGGCTTGGTCAACAGTCACGGTCTGGTTTTGTGGGGACGAAGCTTTGCCGTGCTGTTTCGCTTGTTTCTGAGCGAGCTTCTTTTGACGTCGTTTTTCCGCGCGGTTGACCATGGGGGTGCGAATCTCCTGTGCTTGACGACAGTTTACAGGATTTGCGTACACAGCACACAAAAAGCCCCGCACCAATTGATGCGGGGCTTTTGTTTCGAGCCCAAGTAATGTGGGGGCTCGAGCGTTGGTTGGCTGGCTTAGAAGCCCATGCCGCCCATGCCGCCCATACCACCCATGTCGCCGCCCGGCATGCCGCCAGCCGGAGCCGCGCCGCCGTCTTTTTCCGGCAGTTCGGTGACCATAGCTTCGGTGGTGATCAGCAGACCCGCCACGGATGCAGCGTCCGTCAGAGCAACGCGAACAACCTTGGCCGGATCGATGATGCCAGCTTTGATGAGGTTTTCGAAGGTGCCGGACTGAGCGTTGTAGCCGTGAGCTGTGTCTTTGGATTCCATCAGCTTGCCTGCGATGACAGCGCCATCGGCACCGGCATTTTCAGCGATTTGACGAACCGGAGCTTGAACCGCACGACGCACGATGTCGATGCCGACGTTTTGGTCGGAGTTGTCGCCTTCGAGTTTCGCCAGAGCTTTGCCACCGTACAACAGTGCGGTGCCGCCACCCGGGACGATGCCTTCTTCGACAGCTGCGCGGGTTGCGTGCAGTGCATCGTCAACGCGGTCTTTGCGTTCTTTCACTTCAACTTCGGAACCGCCGCCGACGTGGATCACGGCAACGCCGCCAGCCAATTTGGCCAGACGTTCTTGCAGTTTTTCTTTGTCGTAGTCGGAGGTGGTTTCTTCGGCTTGTGCGCGGATTTGGTTGCAACGCGCTTGGATGCCTTTTTTGGTGCCAGCACCGTCAACGATGGTGGTTTCTTCTTTGGTGATGTTGACGCGTTTACACGTGCCCAGCATGTCCAAAGTGACGTTTTCGAGCTTAATCCCTAAGTCTTCGGAAACCACTTGGCCGTTGGTCAAGATGGCGATGTCTTCCATCATGGCTTTGCGGCGCTCGCCGAAGCCCGGAGCTTTGACAGCAGCCACTTTCAAACCGCCACGCAGTTTGTTGACAACCAACGTTGCCAGCGCTTCGCCTTCGATGTCTTCAGCGATGATCAACAACGGGCGAGAGGATTGAACCACGGCTTCCAAAACCGGCAGCATAGCTTGCAAAGAGGTCAGCTTGCTTTCGTGGATCAGGATGAACGGGTTTTCCATTTCGCAGGTCATTTTTTCGGCGTTGGTCACGAAGTACGGAGACGTGTAACCACGGTCGAACTGCATGCCTTCAACAACGCTGAGTTCCGTGTCCAAGCCTTTGGCTTCTTCAACGGTGATGACACCTTCGTTGCCGACGCGTTCCATGGCTTGAGCGATCATATCGCCAATTTCAGCTTCGCCGTTGGCGGAGATGGTGCCAACCTGTGCAACTTCAGCAGAGGTTTTGACTTTCTTGGAACGTTTGTCGACGTCTTTGATGACAACGTCGACAGCGAGATCGATGCCGCGTTTGAGATCCATCGGGTTCATGCCGGCAGCAACAGCTTTGCAGCCTTCGCGAACGATGGCTTGGGCCAGAACGGTAGCGGTCGTGGTGCCGTCGCCAGCTTCGTCGTTGGTGCGCGAAGCGACTTCTTTGACCATCTGTGCGCCCATGTTTTCGAACTTGTCAGCCAAGTCGATTTCTTTAGCAACAGAGACACCGTCTTTCGTGATGCGCGGTGCGCCAAAAGCTTTGTCCAAAACAACGTTGCGGCCTTTGGGGCCCAGGGTGACTTTTACGGCGTTAGCCAAGGTGTCGACGCCAGCCAGCATACGGGCACGGGCATCAGCACCAAATTTTACGTCTTTAGCAGCCATGGAATATTTCCTTATCTTTG
Source organism: Magnetovibrio sp. PR-2 (assembly GCF_036689815.1). NCBI lineage: Bacteria > Pseudomonadati > Pseudomonadota > Alphaproteobacteria > Rhodospirillales > Magnetovibrionaceae > Magnetovibrio > Magnetovibrio massiliensis. The sequence continues at coordinate 22,061 of NZ_JBAHUR010000021.1, forward strand.
GATTGGCTCAATAAATCGGGTGAAAGAGAAGTGGGGCGGGCAAAGGCCCAGCGCCTTACTTCTTCTTTTTGCCTTTGGCAGTCGTTTCGATGACGCCCAAGATGTCGCTCTCTTTCATAATGAGCAAATCTTCACCACCGAATTTGATTTCGGTGCCGCCCCATTTGCCGAACAAGACGTTGTCGCCTTCTTTCAGTTCGAGCGGAGCAACAGTGCCGTCTTCTTTGTGGATACCGGAGCCAACGGCAACGATCACACCTTCAGACGGTTTTTCTTGAGCGGTATCGGGGATGATGATGCCACCAGCGGTTTTTTCTTCGGTTTCGAGGCGGCGGACAAGCACGCGATCGTGAAGAGGACGGAACTTCATATTGTATTTCCTCCAAAGGAAGTTCTTGAGAAATCGAATGTTTGGGGGGTGATTTTTGGTTTGTTAGCACTCTCCCCAAACGAGTGCCAGGGATTTAAGAGTGCCCACCCCACTCTGTCAACAGGCGGAGCGGCTTTTTTTGAAAAATTCGATGAATTTGGCGAAAAAACCCGAAAATTCAGGTGGTTTAGGGTTGGACGAAGTCTTTAGCGTCCCACACCACCAAGATCTTGGCGCGTTTGGGCAGGGTCAGCACCGGGTCTGGATATTGGGTGATTTCTTTGGGGCTGCGGGTGGCTAGGACGACACCTGTGGGATGTTCAGCGGACCACGCGGGTACATCGCGCATTTCGTTGAAGTTGTCCAACGGCTGAATCAAACGCCCCAGGAACTGAAATTCACCGTGGTATTTGCCGACATAGAGCACCGGGCGGCCTTCATCCTGCCAAGCTTTGATGCGCTTGGCGGCGGGTTGTAGGTTAAACGCAATGTCAAATGCGGGCGCGGCGGTGAAATGCAAGGAAACCATCAGCGCGGTGACGGCGACGGCAATCAGGCGAACTTCGTGAAGCGTGTTGCGCACGCCGATGTTGGAAATGGCAATGGCGCAAAAGAAGCCCACCAGCAGCCACAGGGGCTCTGCCGCGTCAACCCACACGGGCAATGGTTTGGAGAGATACGGTTCAATCCAGTCGTAACTCAGCAAGGCGGCCATTAAGACAAACGCCAGCCCCGCCAAAAACAAGACCGGGACGCGGTGGCGGTTGGGTGTGGGGGCTGCAGGCTCCACACGGATCAGCAAATAAGCCGCAAGCAACGCCAAAGCCGGGAAGATCGGCAACAGGTAGTGGGGCTGTTTGCCGCTGATGGCGGAAAAAATCACAAACGACGCCCCGGCCCAAATCAACAGCACGCGTGCACTGCCGTCATTCCATGCGCTGCGAAGCCCGGTTCGGTTGTTCCAGGCTTTGCGAAAGCCCAAGGCTTTCCACAAACGCGGCCACAAGGTCCAGGGCAACAGCATCAAGGGTAAAATCCAAAGGAACCAATACACCGGGCGTTGGTGGGCAAACGACTTCACCATGCGGTCCGCACTTTGTTTGATGAAGATAGCGTCGCGGTATTCTTCCCCGCCGATGATGGCCGCCGGGATCGCCCAGGCCAACGTGATGCCGGCGCCGATAAAGATAGAAATGAACACACCGCCGTACCATTTGCCCCAGGCCGGGCCGGTTGCTTTGTAGGACAGCATCGGCCCCCACAGTGGGGCCAGCAATGCCAAGGGCAGCGTGTGCACCAAAATAGCCGGACCCTTGGCTAAGCCGCCAATGCCCAGGCCAACGCCTGCGATCAAAATGCCTTTCCAGTAGCCTCGTCCCGCAGCCAGACCTTGCCACGCCATGACATAGCCCAAAACGGCCAAAACGGCGGCGAAGGTGACCATGGTGTCGAACATGGTCATGGAGGCAAAGACGGTCCAATACAGTCCCGTCATCACGATTAAAGCCGCAGCCCAACCGCGCGCGCGTCGCACGTTGCCTAAGACATCGGGCCAAAGAGCGCCAGCCAATTTCACCGTGGACAGAACGCTGGCGAGGCCGAATAGCGGGGCGACCAGGCGGGCCCAGTTTTCCGAAACGCCAAAAATTTTCCAGCCCAAATTCATCAGCCAGAAAAAGAACGGCGGCTTGTGGCTGTAGATTTCACCGTTTTTGGTGGGAACCCAATAATCGCCACTGAGATACATTTCCCACGCGACTGTGACGTAGCGGGTTTCATCAATGGGCAGGAGCGGCCGCAAAATAACGGCGACAGAAACCAGGGCGCACCAAATCAGCGTGGTGAGCCAAGCATCAGAGGGAGTAGATGTATGGAGTTTCAAGGCGGACCCTTAAGTTCGGTTCTTCAGGCTTAGGATTTTGCTTCGTCTTCGTCCGCACCTAGCTCGGCGTCGATTTTACGGCTCAACGACTTGCCATGGCGGAAACGGCGGTAAAGATACACGCCCAAGAGCGCTGACGCTACGAACAAAACGACACTTAATGTAATGCGCAACGCCGGGTCCACGGACACGCCGCTGCCCAAAAGGGCGAAGATCAATGTCTGGGGGAGATATCCCAGGGTGGAACCGCCAAAAAACGGCACGCCGCGAATGCTCGACACGCCTGCGGCTAAGTTCGTGGCGATGTTTGAACCCACAGGCAACATGCGGATCAACAGGGTCATGGAAAATGTGTGGTCGTGCAAAAAATCGTCCAAACGTTTGACCCGTTTGGAAAACTTCTTTTGCAAGGGCGCACGGGCCAGCAGGCGGGCGTAATAAAACGCTCCGATGCAGCCGACGACTGTGCCCAACAAGGCCAAGCTGGTGCCCAGCAAGAAACCAAAGGCATATCCGGCCAAGCCGCTGACCACTTGGCGCGGCAGTCCGAACCCGGTCGCCAAAGCGGCCAAGCCCAAAAACAGCAGTTCCCCGCCGATCCCTTGGCCCTTGATGTGCGAATCGACCCAGTCGTTGGTCAAAACATTGCCCAAGTCGGCAGCTTCGAACACATAGAGCGCCAAAGCCAACGTCGCCATAATGGCAACGCCGCGCAAAATAGAGCTGGGGTTCATGTGTTGGGACATCTAGAGCGGCGGCCTCAGTCTTTGGAAGCCTGACGGACGTCACTGACTTCGGGTTTGGAGCCCCGGGCAATCAGCCACATCACACCGATCAAGTCGCGGATGGCGACCGACAGGCGGTCCCACATGCCGTATTTCGAAATGCCGCGCTCGCGGTGGCGGTGGTTGACCTCGACAGACACCACATCGCCGCCACGCCGGATCATCAGCGCGGGCAAGTAGCGGTGCATGTGATCAAAGCGCGGCATGTCCAAAAACGCTTCGCGGGTCATGACCTTCAGGCCGCACCCCGTATCGGGTGTGTTGTCGCCCAACAGCTTTTGACGCACGGCGTTGGCGAGCTTGGATTGGAAGCGTTTCCATTCCGTGTCTTTGCGTTTTGCACGCCAGCCCGCAACCAGCAAAAAATTGGGGTCTTGGGCGTCTTTGAGTTTGGCGAATAGGGCGGGAATGTCGGCTGGGTCGTTTTGGCCGTCGCCGTCCAAGGTGGCGATGAAGGTCGCGCGGGCCTTTTTGACGCCGGTGGCAACGGCCGCACTTTGGCCGCAGGCGACCGCGTGGCGATAGACGCTCAGACGCGGCTGTTCCTTCGCCATTTCGTCGAGCTTATCGGCGGTATCGTCTTTGGAGCCGTCGTTGACATAGACGATTTCATAATTTGCCGGTTTTTCACCGTACATGGCATCCAGCGCGGCGCTGATTTCTTCAATCAGCGGGCGGATGTTTTCACTTTCGTTGTGAACAGGCACGACGACAGCAATTTCAAAGGGTTGCGTGGTGTCCAGCGGAGCGTTCATGACGGTCGCTCATTTTCCCCAGGTCAATTTCGCAGCGCAACAGCGCGCTCGGCCATGCTTTTACACGCTCTGGCCCCGTCTTGGAAGGGGCGAGACGGCCGAGAGCGTGTTTTTCCCCGACTTTTCTCTCGATCGACGTCGTTTCCACTTGGCCTTTTGGGAGAACACGGTATCATCCCAAAGTGATAGTTCTGAAAAATCAAAGCTCCACCTTGTGTTCACATGTGCCAGGAGCGTGTCATTGGGGACAGTGCAAACGTGCACGATTCATTTGAGCAAGCGCTGCAATACGCAAGACAAGCGTTGGAGATGATGGTGGAACGCAACGTTCCCGCCTCACCACACAACTTCTTAGTCTGGTACACACATGCCTCGGACCGGGAACCGGATTTGTCGCGGATGATCTCCATCTTGATCGACAACAATCAAGATTTTGGCGAAGCTGTGAACGCGGACTTGTATGAAAAGTTCTTCAGCACTGAAGCTCAAGATCAGACTTTGCATGAGACCACGGAACGGATCGAAAAAGAGCTGGAGCGCATCATCAATTACGTCGGCGATGCGGGAAAAGGGGCTTCGGAAGTTGGCGAATCTCTGGCCTCTGCCGAAAATGATATTTTGGGTGCCAACGGTGTGGAATCCCTGAAAGCGGCGGTGACTAAGGTCATCAACGACACCCGCAAGATGGAAGAAATCAACCAAAACCTCGAAAGCCAATTGGCCGAATCCACCGAAGAGGTCGGCCAGTTGCGTGGTGACTTGGAAGACATGCGCCGCGAGGCCCTGACCGATGCTTTGACGGGCATCTCCAATCGTAAGCTGTTCGATATGGAACTGCGCCGTCAAGCCCGCGACGCCATGGAAGCGGGCAAGAAGCTTTGCTTGCTTTTGTTGGACATTGATCACTTTAAGAAGTTCAACGACACGTGGGGCCACCAGACGGGTGACGAGGTGCTGAAGTTGATGGCCAACACCTTAAACAAAGGTGTGAAGGGCGGGGATATCCCGGCGCGTTACGGCGGTGAAGAGTTTGCCGTTATTCTGCCCGACACCGATTTGGACGGTGCTGTGCACGTGGCGGAAAATCTCCGCCAAATGATTTCGACCAAAAAACTGGTCAACCGTGCGACGGATCAGGATTTGGGTAAAATCACCGTGTCCATCGGTGCCGCCGAGTTTGAGTTTGGCGAGCCGATCCCCGACATCATTAAGCGCGCGGATCAAGGGCTATATAAAGCCAAAGCCAATGGCCGCAATCAGGTCGTCAGCCAGAACGAGCTTAAAGACGGCGAGCTGAGCTTTAGTTAAAACAAGCGGCCCCAAAAAGAAGATGTGACGTGGAAATCTCTGCGATCATCTTTTAAAATCAATCTATTGTTCACCTGTTTGTGTAACAGTGGGCAGTCGATTTTGTGCTTTGGGCCTTTTTCATGACGCGTTCCACCTTTTCCCCATCCCGCTTGCTGTCATCAGCGCGTCGTTTTTTGAAAAACGATCAGCTGATTTTGGGCTTTTTGTCGGTGATTGTGGGGCTGGTCGGCGGTGGCTTGGTGATTGTCTTTCGCGAAGGCATCTTATTTTTTCAAAACCTGTTTTACGGTGCGCCGGACGAACGGCTTTATGATTACGTGGCTAACTTGCCTTGGTGGCAGGTGGTCTTGGTCCCCACCTTAGGCGGCTTGGCCGTGGGCTTGATTATTCGTTACAAACTCCCGGGCGCGCGTCCCCACGGGGTTGCGGATGTGATCGAAGCCAGCGCCATGCGGGGCGGCAAGATGTCGCTGACCACGGGGATTTGGGCCGGGTTGGTCAATGCGTTGTCCATTGGCGCAGGTGCGTCGGTCGGGCGAGAGGGTCCGGCGGTGCACTTAGGGGCCTCATTGGCGGCTTGGGTGTCCAAGCAACTACACCTCAGCCGCAACTTGGCGCGCACCATGTTGGGTTGCGGCGTGGCGGCCGCGGTCGCCGGGTCGTTCAACGCTCCCATCGCAGGTGCTTTGTTCGCCAACGAAGTGGTTATTGGGCACTATGCCTTAAAAGCCTTTGCCCCCGTTGTCATCGCGTCTGTGACGGGCACGGCGCTGTCGCGGGCGTATTTTGGCGATTATCCCGCCTTCATTATCCCGCCCCATGAAATCACGTCGTACTTGGAATTTCCGGCTTTTATCGTCTTGGGGATTCTCGCAGGTCTGACCGCGAGCCTGTTTTTGCGCAGCATTTTTTTCGCCCAAGACCAATCTCAACGCCTGCCCGTGCCCAGTTGGGTGCGTCCGGGCCTTGCGGGCTTAGGTTTAGGCCTCATGGCGCTTTGGCTGCCTCAATTGTTGGGCGTGGGTTACGGTATCACGGACGATGCCCTGGGCGGAACGGTCGGCTTAGGCTTGTTACTGGCGGTGTTGATCGGCAAGATCGTCGCCACTGCGCTGTGTTTGGGGTTTGGCTTTGGCGGCGGCGTGTTCTCACCGTCCTTGGTGATCGGCGCCATGCTGGGCGGCGCGTTTGGCATACTTAGCGAATTTATTTTTCCAGGCCTGCACTTAGACGCCGGCGGCTATACCCTGATCGGTATGGGTGCGGTGGCCGGTGCGGTGTTGGGGGCGCCAATTTCGACCACTTTGATCGTGTTTGAAATGACGGGTGATTATGAAATCACCATGGGCGTGATGTTGGCGGTGGTGGTGGCGACGGGTGTGAGCCGCCAGCTGTCTAAAACCAACTTCTTTGCGCTTCAACTGGAACGGCGCGGCCTGGATTTGCGGGGTGGCTATGAGCGGGCTCTGTTGCGCGGCAATAACGTTTGCGATGTGATGGAGGAGGTTGACGAGCAAGTCCGTCCCGAAGTTCCTTTGTCGCAGCTGCGCAAAATGCTGCAGGACTGCAAACGCGGCGAACTGTTTGTCATTGATGGTGATGAAAAGCTGATCGGTACCATCACGTTGGCCGATTTGAGCGACACGGCGTTCGATCCGGCCATGGATTTACTGGTCAACGCCGCCGATGTGGCCCGGCGCAAGCCGCCCATGTTGGGGTGTCGCGATCACTTGGAAGACGCGCTGACGAAAATGAAGGATTCGGGTGAAGATTACATCGCCGTGGTCGATAATCTGGACAACCGCAAGTTCCTCGGCGCGGTCGAGGAAAAACACGTGATGGCCGCTTATAACAAGGCGTTGCTGCAAAGCCGTGCCGAAGAACGCGACGATTAGCTTTCTTAGCCGTTCAAGCGTGCTATAAATCGCGGATGAACGATCCTTTCGAATTGATGGACCCCGAAGACGTCCCCCCCGCGCCTGAACCGAGTGCGCCGGGCGGCTATTTGGGCGGTCTCAATCAAACCCAACGCGAAGCCGTGGAAGCCACTGACGGGCCTGTTTTGGTCTTGGCCGGCGCAGGCACGGGTAAAACCCGCGTGTTGACCACCCGGCTGGGTCACATTTTGCTGCAAAACAAAGCGCGCCCGGGCGACATCCTGGCTGTGACGTTTACCAACAAAGCTGCACGCGAAATGCAAGAGCGTGTGGGCACGATGTTGGGTACACCCGTCGAAGGCTGGTGGGTCGGCACGTTCCACGCCCTGTCCGCACGCATCTTGCGCCGCCACGCAGAAGCCGTGGGGCTGAAATCGAACTTCACGATTTTGGACACGGACGATCAGGTTCGTTTGCTCAAACAAATTTTAGACGCGCGCGAAATCGATCCAAAACGGTTCCCGCCGCGCACGTTCTCTGCCGTAATTCAGCGCTGGAAAGACCGTTCGTTGATGCCGGACAAGGTGCCCGAGTCCGAAGCTGCCGAAGCCTTGGACGGCTACGGCCACACGGTGTATGAGGACTACCAACTCCAGCTTCAGCGTCTCAACGCCGCCGATTTCGGCGATCTGCTGATGTTGTGCGTGCACCTGTTTCAAAGCCAGCCGGAAACCTTGAAATATTATCAAGACCGCTTTCGCTACGTCCTGGTGGACGAATACCAAGACACCAACGTGGCACAGTATCTGTGGCTGCGTTTGTTGGCGCAGGGCTATCAAAACATCTGTTGTGTCGGTGATGACGATCAGTCGATCTATTCTTGGCGTGGGGCCGAGGTCGGCAACATCTTGCGTTTTGAACAAGACTTTCCCGGTGCCCAAGTGGTGCGGCTGGAACAGAACTACCGTTCCACCCCGCATATTTTGGCGGCGGCGTCGGGCCTGATTTCCAACAACGAAGGACGATTGGGCAAGACCCTTTGGACTGACGTGGACGAAGGCGAAAAGGTCCGCATCCACGGTGTGTGGGATTCTGCTGAAGAAGCCCGCTGGGTCGGTGACGAGATCGAAGCCAAACACGCGCGCGGCGAGCGCTTATTCACCATGGCGATTTTGGTGAGGACCTCGGCGCAAACCCGTGAATTCGAAGAACGCCTGATTACGTTGGCTATACCCTATCAAGTGATCGGTGGTTTGCGGTTTTATGAGCGCCAAGAAATCCGCGACGCGGTGGCGTATTTGCGCGTGATCCAATCGCTGGATGACGACTTGGCGTTTCAGCGTATTGTAAATGTGCCCTCACGCAAGTTGGGTAAAAAGACACTGCAGATTGTGCACATGCATGCGCGTGCGCGTGGGATTTCTATGGTCATGGCGATCCGTGAATTGCTGACAACGGATGAGTTCAAACCGAAGCAGAAAAAGACCTTCACGGAGCTGATGAACGACTTTGACCGCTGGCGGGTGGAATCTCAGAACCACTCCCCGGCAGAGCTGATGGACATCGTGTTGGAAGAGGCCGGCTATCTGGAAATGTGGAAGCTGGACAAATCCATCGAAGCGCCGGGACGCGTGGACAACTTAAAAGAACTGGTCGTGGGCCTGTCGGAGTTCGACACCCTCACCAGCTTTTTGGAGCACGTTTCTCTGGTCATGGAAAACGACGACAAGAAAAACGACGACAAAATCACAGTGATGACCCTGCACGGGGCCAAGGGGTTGGAGTTCGACACGGTGTTTTTGCCCGGTTGGGAAGAAGGTTTGTTCCCGCACCAAAGATCCCTCGATGAATCGGGCACGCAAGGCCTTGAAGAAGAGCGGCGATTGGCTTACGTGGGCATCACGCGGGCGAAAAAACAAGCCTCCATCACCTTTGCTGGGTCGCGCCGTATATACGGCCAATGGCAATCCAGCCTGCCGTCCCGGTTTGTCGAAGAACTGCCCGACGAACATATTGAGCGCGCCGGTGAACAAGGCCTCAGCCGGGGCTTTAGCGACGTGTCGCAAAGCGATTGGGGCAATGGCGGAAAACAAGGCTATGGTGCCGGCTGGAAACGCGCCCAGGCGCGCACATTCGACGACGACTTGGTCTTTGCCCCCGCCCGCGTGTCGGCGGACGGGCTTGAAATCGGCCAGCGCATCTTCCACCAAAAATTCGGCTATGGCCGCATCCAAGGTTTGGACGGCGATAAGCTGGACATCCAATTTGAAAAAGCCGGGCTGAAAAAAGTCATGGCGAATTTTGTCGAGAAAGTTTGAACACCATGAGCGAAGACCAGACCCTGTGGCGCATCGCGCTTGATTTGCCCGATGCCCAAGTTGACATGTTTGAGCCCGTGGTCGAAGACTTGGTGGAATCCATCATGTGGACAGTGGACGAGCCCCGCGGCATGCAGCGCATGGAAGGCTTCACCACCGTTCAACCCGACGCCGCCCATGTTGCAGGCGTTTTGAAGACGGCGGCGGACAGCTTCGGCGTGGACGTGCCAGAGGCGGACATCGAAGAACTGGCGCCGCGCGATTGGGTGGCGGAAAACTTAAAAGACTTCCCGCCCATCGACGCCGGGCGGTTCTTTATCTATGCCAGCCACGTGGATGAGCGCCCTTTGGCGGGGCGCATCCCCATACGTATTGACCCAGGTGCCGCGTTCGGCACGGGCACGCATGCAACCACGTCTGGGTGTTTGGAAGCATTGGAAGACCTGGGCAAACGACACCGTTTTGTCAAACCGCTGGACGTCGGCACGGGGTCGGGCATTTTGGCCATCGCCATGGCGAAGATGTGGAAGCTCAAGGTCTTGGGCACCGACATCGATCCGGTCGCCATTGAAGTCGCGGATCAAAACGCGAAGTTGAATGGTGTTGCGGATGATCTCGATTTTCGGGTGGGGCCAGGATTTAAGGCTGTGGCGAATTATGAACGCTTTGATTTGATCGTTGCCAACATCTTGGCGCGTCCCTTAACGGGCATTGCGCCGGACTTTGGCCGGGCGCTGGCGCCCGGTGGCTATGGTGTGCTGTCGGGCTTGATTGAGCGCGATGAGCGCTTTGTGCTTTCGCCCTACATGAACCAAGGCCTGGTCTTGGAACGGCGCTATGTGCGCGATGGCTGGTTGACGCTGGTGTTGAAAAAACGCGGTTAGGCCGAGCGGCGTTTTCGGCCTTTCTGGGCGGCAGCTTTGCGTTCGGCTTCGCGCTGGTTGGCCCGGATCACGGCATTTTCGGCCTGATGTGTCGACGGCGTGAACGTTTCTGCCGGATTGGCGGAGCGCACAGACGTCGGCGGCACGCCTTCGCCCTTGTTTGCAAGTGCCGTGATGGTGTCGGACTGGCGGCGGCGCTGGTGGCGCATTTCGGCGGCTAGTTTTTCCGTGTGATAGACGCTGCCTTCGATTTTTTGCAGACGTGCGTTCAACTTCATCACCGTCGCTTCCAGCGTGGCTTGACGCACGGTGGAACGGCGCAGCACTTCACTGGCGATAAACAACGCCAGCAGTGAAAGGCAAAACCCGATTATCCCAAAAGCAGAAGTCATGAATCCCAACAAGGTATACAGTTGTTCATGTTTTTCTAAAAATGCCCTGAGAACATTTAAAAAAGCCTAAAAATGTCACACAAGTGGGTAAATCGTCTGCTTGAGGTTCTTTGGGAAGCTGCTAGTGTGAGTGAGCGCCAAGGGAGTCCGTGGGGGACAAATGGACATATTGCTGGTCGAAGATAGCCGGACTTCTGTGTTGATGGTGTCATCGCTGTTGGATGACGACCCGACGGAAGACTACCAACTGACCGTGGCCGGTACGGTTGCTCAGGCGCGTGAACACCTGCAAAACCATGAATTCGACCTCATCTTGTTGGACCTGACATTGCCGGATTCCTCAGGCCTTGCGACCGTGGATTCAGTCTTTGAAGTCGCAAAAGGCACTGGGATTGTGGTGCTGACGTCGATCTCGGACGAACAGGTTGGGCTGTCGGCCCTGAAACACGGGGCGCAAGATTTCCTGATCAAGGACGAAACGTACCGCAAGGTCTTGCTCCGTGCTGTCAAATACGCCCGCCAGCGTTCGATTTCCGAACGCGATGTGCGTGAAGCCCGCGAAATGGCGGAATTTGCCACAAAATCCAAATCCAGCTTCATTGCCAACTTGAGCCACGAGCTGCGCACACCCTTAAACGCCGTTATCGGGTTTTCGGAACTGATGATGAACGGCTTGGCGGGGGATTTGGATGACAAGCAGCGGGAATATCTGAACGACATCCACAAATCCGGCCAATACCTTCATGGTCTGATCGGCACGGTTTTGGATTTGTCCAAAATCGAAGCGGATCGCCTGGACGTCAGCGAAGAACAGGTCAGCCTGTCTGCTGTAGTTGAAGACGTGATTGAAACCACGGGCCAGTCCTACACCGACGCCAAAGTTAACATGGTGGCAGATGTTTCTGATCACTTGCCAGTTTTGAAAGGCGATGCGACGAAGATCCGCCAGATCGTGACCAACTTGGTGACGAACGCGGTGAAGTATTCTCCTGATGGTGGAGAGGTGAACATCAAAGTCTTTTTGAGCGATAGGGGTGACATGGTCCTTGAAGTTTCCGACCAAGGCATTGGCATTCCCCAAGAAGACATCAACAAAATCTTGCAGCCGTTTGAACGCACCCAAGTGTCCAAAGATCGTAAAATCGAAGGCACGGGGTTGGGGCTTCCTTTGACCAAAGGTTTGGTCGAAGCGCATGGCGGCTCCATCACCATTGACAGTGAAGTCGGGGTTGGGACGACGGCCACGGTGAAACTTCCGGCAGGCCGGGTTTTACAAACCTAAACGCCGAAATAACTGGTTAAGCCGATCAACGTTAAACTGCCGGCGAGTACGCTGAGCCCAACGTTGTGCTTGGTAAGCAAGAAGACGGTTAAGCCCACCCCGGCGGCGCTAAATCGCATCCAATCGTCTGTATTCCCCAATGTGCCAATAGGCATCCAGATCATGCGCACCACCAAACCTGCCAACAGGGCATAGGTGACACATGTGATCCAATCGATGATCGGGGAATCAACGGTAATCTTACCAGACACCATGGCGCCCACGGCGCGCGATGCATAGGTTGCTATGGCGGCAGAGGCGATGACGATGAGGGCTGAGCTTTCAATCATTCCACACCCCCTTCTTCTTCCAAATTGGGTGCCTCGCGTTTGAGCTTTCTTTGAAGGCGTTGCGCGGGCTCGGTCCGGCCCAAGGCCCAAGCAACTGTGCCCCCTAACAGCCCTGTCAAAATCAGCGACCAGTTGGGCATCACCAGATACAAGCTCGGCCCCAAAGCCGCGCCAATGGCCAGGGACAGAATCTTGGAGACATTATGCATGTCGAACAAAAACAGCAGCATAAAATAGAGCGGGTTCAAAAACACCAAGGCGTACGTCACGGGCTGGGGCACACTGCCCGCCAAGTGGTAGCCGACGAAGGTCGCAATGGGCGACGATATATAAAGTGTCAGCCCATAGCCCGTCAGATAGGACAAGCGCTGGTCTTGTTTCAAATCCGGCAAGCGGCGCATCACGCCGACCCAACTTGTCGCGGCGATGAGCATGGAGACAGCGTAATATTTCCACACAGGCGTGCCTTCATTGCGCATGTGCGGCAACAAAGACGCGACTAAGGGCAACAAACGTGCATTGATAAAGAACACGGCCAAGACGATGGCGATCATCGGTGCACCACTGTAGGCCATTTCCGCCATGGCGATTTGTCCGGGCAGGGCCCAGGTGGTGATGGTGGACAAGACCCCGGTCCACACACTCCATTCCACATCGCGGATCATGGAGCCGAACCCTAAGAAACTTGCCGACATCACAAACATGGGCACGCCTGCGGCTTCGCGCAGACCGCCTTTGAGGGCGTCTTGCGGTGTGGCAAATGCTGTGTTTTGAGGTTGAAAGGTTGTGGTCATAAAAACTCTGCTTAACTATTCAACCCTCCCCGTTCTTAGATAGCACATATTGGGGGGCTGGTGGGAAGCGCAAAGATGGACAATAGAGCCAAGGCATCTTACGCTCTGTAGCCTAAGTTGCAAAACCGATTGATGAGAGAACACCGTGGACGGATTGATTGACCCCGCAGAGCTAAATCAGCTGATTGAACAGGTTTTGGCCTTTGTTCAAACGGAGATATTGGTGCTGTCGAACTTGGTCCAGTTTGCGGCTTTGGCCGCCACGTACTTTGCGGCACGCTTGTTGTCCAAACCTTTGGACGAGGCCTTGGACAAAATTTTGGCCGCCGATTGGGTGAGAAAGTACCGTGTGACCGTTACGCAAACCTCCAAGCCTTTGGTGATGCCGCTGGTGTGGTTGGTGTTGACCGGGACGGCTGGCTTCTTGATTTATTCTGTGGGCTGGGCGGGCGGCATCCTCAACATTGTTTCAAGCTTGCTCACCGCCTGGATTGCCATTCGCCTGCTGTTGAACTTCATCGCCGACCCGTGGTGGTCGCGCGCGGTTGCGGTTTCTGTTTGGTCGGTTGCCGCGTTGAACATCGTCGGTCTGTTGGATCCCACTTTGGCTTTCATAGACGAGTTCGCCATTCAATTGGGAGAGTTCCGTTTGTCGCTTTTGGTGGTGGCAAAGGGCATTGTCGCCCTGGTGGTGTTGCTGTGGGCGGCCAATTGGCTGTCGCGTTGGGTTGAGGCCCGGCTGAAAGGCATTCAAAATTTTTCTCCGTCGCAAAAGGTGCTGTTCGGCAAACTCGCGCGCGTGGCCTTTATTGCCATTGCTATATTAATCGCGATCAACTCGGTCGGCATCGATTTGACGGCTTTGGCGGTGTTTTCCGGTGCATTGGGTTTGGGCATCGGCTTTGGCCTGCAAAAGGTCGTGGGCAACCTGCTGTCGGGGGTGATTTTGTTGATGGACCGTTCCGTCAAACCGGGCGATGTGGTGTCGATCAGCGGCACGTACGGCTGGATCAACGCCATTGGTGCACGCTACGTATCGGTGGTGACGCGCGACGGTATTGAACATCTGATTCCCAACGAAGTTTTGATTTCTACCCCTGTTGAAAACTGGTCGCACTCGGACCGCCTTGTGCGTCAAAGATTGCCCGTTGGGATTTCTTACGAATCCGACGTGCATTTGGCGATTAAGTTGTGCGAAGACGCCGCGTCTGAATTTGACCGGGTTTTGAAAGACCCGGCCCCGAAGTGCTTGCTCAAAGGCTATGGCGACAACGCACTGAACTTGGAACTGCGGGTTTGGATTCAAGATGCGGAAAAAGGTGTTTCGAACATCAAAAGCGAAATCTTTTTGCGCATTCATGCCTTGTTCCAAGACCACGGTGTGGCGTTTCCGTATCCGCAACGCGACATTCATGTCAAAGGCCCGGTGCGTTTGTTGCTCGACGGCACCCTTGCCCCGGAAGAGCCGGAGCATGTCAGCGGCGCGCTTGAAGGTGGGCAGACGCCCGTTTCTAAAACTTAACTCAGATCATGGGGTCATAGGCCCACTGCAATAACGCTTGGCGCTGTCGCGGGCGGCAATGCACATTTGCGGGTTCACAGTTTTTAAGAACTTGCGGACGGTGACGCGCGCCAAACGCCTTCCACCGATTAATCTGAAAATCATCGACGCCGTCTAAGCGCCGACCCAGGTGATAGCGGCAATACCACTGAAACCAGCCCAAGGGGTCTTCGGGCGTTATCCAGCCTTTGGCAAGCCACACGTCTCTGCTTTGCCCGGCGGCGACACCGAAGTGGTTGAGTTTTGCATCAAAGCCATGGTCAGAGACGACGGCTGTGGCGAACCAGGCGGCGGGCAAGTCTTGGGGGACGCCCTCAAAATAGTCCCCGCCAAAAATGCCCATCTGCAACATATCTTGCGGTGTTAGCTCTGGTTCAAAATGCATGCTTCACATATGGGATTAGAGACGCCGCTTCACAAGCTCCGCGATCTCGGCGTCGCTGAGAACCACGGGATTGGTCTGCATGCTGGAGCCCCGGCTGTTGGCGACGATGGCGTCAATGTCATTTTCGGTGACGTCATAGGCGGATAGGCGGGGGAGATCGAGACGGTCTGTCTAGTCCCGTAATGTGCGCACCAATGCATCCAAAGCTGCGTTCCCTTGCAAATTATCGGTGGACACCAATGCACCGGCGCGGGCATAGACCGGCAGGGCCGGGCTGTCCGGGGCCCGCTCGATTAAGGCCTGGATGTTGATGTCGGTGGCTTCGGCCACCAAAGTACCGCACACCACACCGTGGGGAATGGGAAACAGTGACCCCAACGGCTGCGCCAATCCGTGTACGGAACCCAGCCCCGTTTGGGCAAGGCAAATGCCGGACATCAGTGATGCATACGCCATGTGGCTGCGCGCCTCAGATGCACGTTCGCTGTCTTCTCCTGCCAGCATCCACATATCCCAAAAGCCTTGGGCAAAGCGTTCCAATCCCGACCACGCCAGCGCTGCGGTCATGGCGTTGGAACGAACAGAGGTCAGGCTTTCCAACAGCTGCGTAAACGCATCCATGCCGTTGGCGGCGACGACGGATTTGGGGCACGTGATCAACAGATTGGGATCAACGATGGCGACGGCGGCCACCAGCGTGTCATGGCGGAAAGACTTTTTGAAACCGTCTTTGCCATGGCGGGACAGGACGGCATTTTTTGTGGCTTCGGACCCCGTGCCGGCCGTTATGGGGCAGCAGATCAAGGGCGTAGCGGGGCCTTGGTAAGGCAACTCGGGCCCGACGCCTTCCAAGTGATCCATCACCGTGTTTGCGGGCTTTAACAATCCGGCGATGGCTTTGGCGGCATCCAAAGCACTGCCGCCACCGATGCCGACCACGACGTCGAAGGTCTTGTCTTTGTTTTGGGCAACCAAGTCGTCAATCAAATCCGGGGAAGGCTCACCACAAATGTGGACGAGGTCCCAGGTGACGCCGTTGTCCTCAAATTGATGTTGCAAGGTTGTCCAGGCCGCACTTTCGGTGAACGACGTGGCCCCTGTGACGATCAAGGCATTGGGGCCGAACGTTTTGATTTCGCTAGGCAGCTGGTTCAAGACGCCGGAGCCAAAAATAATTTTCGGCAAGCGGGCGATGGAAAATGGGGCAGGGATTACACTGTCGGTCACAATCGCTATTCCGGTAAAATGGGGACGTGGCGCACACCGAAGCGGCGCTCGGCCTGCATGTCTTCAACGGTGGCCGCCCAGGTTTGGTAATGGTCGGTTTGTTTGTGCGCAGCGATATCGTCGTCGCTGTTGAACCATTCATAAAACACAAATTTGTTGGGATCGTCTTCGTTTTGCAGAAAATCGAAGCGACGGTTGCCCGGTTCTTGGATAGACGCTTCGTGGTTGGCTTTGCAAGCCGTGATGAATTCCTCGCGAAACTCTGGCTTTGCAGTCAAATGTACGATTGTCACAGGCATGACAGCTCCCCCTTTCTTTTGTCATAATCGGGGCTTATCTTAGCACCATGAGAAGAACAATATACAGTCTTGCTGGCATTTTGATATTGGCTGTGTCCAGCCCCGCATTTGCACAGTCTTTCAGTTGCAATGCCAAGGACGGGGTGCGGGTCGCGGTCACAATTAAAGATCCCAAGGCCAAGATCAATCACACCAAGACGCTTAAATATATAAACAATCGCGCGAAACACGGTGGGTTGCGGACGGGCAAGGGTATGGTCCTGGGGCTAACGCACAGTGCTCAGTTTTCTAATTTAAAATTCGAATTCCAAGTCAGAACTTTGGGCAATCGCAACTGCTTCAACATCACAAGTGTCAATGCGAGCTTTGGTCATAAAACCCTAGAGGTCTTCATTCCGCGTGAATATCATCCCGGTACGTGTCAGTACAACACGGTGATGCGTCATGAAAAAGAGCACGTTCGCGTGAACAGAGAAGGTGTGCGTAAGTATGCAAAGCTGCTGCACAAAGAACTGAAAAAAGCCGTTTCGCGGTACAATCCCAGGCAGACGAAAAATCCGAAAACGGCACAGGAAGATGCCCGCAAAACTTTGGGCGGGGCAATGCGGCGCGTGAGCAAAAAGTTTCAAAGGGATATTGCCAAAAAGCACGCGGTTATCGACAAGCCCGGCGGTCCCTATGACGCGACGGGTGCCTGTCGGAAATGGCAATAAGCGCTCGGTATGCTAAACTGGTGAAAGCACTCATTCCTAGGAGTTACAGCTAATGCCCTCACGTCGTCTCAGTGACAAAATCATCGACGCCCACCAAATCGCGTGTGCAGAAGGCAAGCGCGAAATCGCCAAGCTGTTGTTGGATGCCTTGGAGGTCGACCTGTCGGCTATCGGCGGCGAAAGTACAGAACACCGTGAATGGTCCGAAGCCATGGACGGTGCGTTTGCACTCCACCAAGAGACTTTTGGCAACATTCAGTTGGATTAAGACTTTTTCTTTGCCCGGGCGAAGGCTTCGGCCAATGCGCCACCGCCAGCTTTCGATTGCGGCGTTTGACCGCGCTTGGCGTTTTTCTTTGTAAAGTTACGGGGCTTGTCCTTGGCTGGACCTGACGGTGTGCTGCGGTCTTCGCCGGATTTCATGGTGAGCGAAATCCGTTTGCGGGCGACGTCAATCTCTTGCACGCGGACTTTCACCACATCACCCGGTTTGACGATATCGCGGGGGTCTTCGACGAACTTATCGGCCAGTTGGGAAATATGGACAAGGCCGTCTTGGTGCACGCCGATATCTACGAATGCACCGAAGTTGGCGACGTTGGTGACCACACCTTCGAGCCGCATGCCGGGCTTCAAGTCACTGATCTTCTCAACGCCATCCATAAACGCTGCAGTCTTAAACTCTGGACGGGGGTCGCGGCCTGGTTTTTCCAACTCACCCAGAATATCTTTGATGGTCTCAGGCCCGGTATTTTCATTGGCGAAGGCCTGGGGTTTCAAACCGCGCAGAACTTTGGCGTTGCCCATCAGGTCTGAAAGTTCCGTTTTGGTCTCGGCCAAGATGTTTTCAATGATGGCATAACTTTCCGGGTGCACGGACGAAGCGTCCAGCGGATTGTCGCCACCTTTGATGCGCAAAAAACCTGCGCACTGTTCAAACGCTTTTTCGCCCAAACGCGGCACGGCTTTGAGCTGTTCGCGATTGGTGAACGCGCCGTTAGTATTGCGGTAATCCACAATGTTGGCAGCTAAGCTGTCCCCCAAACCGGAAACTTGAGCCAGCAAGGGCTTGGACGCGGTGTTCAAATCCACACCGACGGCGTTCACACAGTCTTCGATTACAGCGTCGAGTGCACGGCTCATGCGGTGTTCGGATACGTCATGTTGATATTGACCGACACCGATGGCTTTGGGTTCGATTTTGACCAGCTCGGCCAGTGGATCTTGCAGTCGCCGCCCGATGGACGCCGCGCCGCGCAAGGACACATCTACATCCGGCAGTTCTTGTGAGGCGTAGGCAGAGGCGGAATATACCGATGCACCCGCTTCGGACACCATGATTGTTTTGAGTTTGAGTTCTGGGAAGCGTGTCAAAACCTCTTGGGCCAATTTGTCGGTTTCGCGCGAAGCCGTGCCGTTGCCGATGGCGACTAGCTCAGCATTGTGTTTATGGGCAAGTGCTCCGACGATGGCGATGGCTTCATCCCATTTGCGCTGCGGCTCGTGCGGATAGATGGTTGCCGTGTCCACCAGTTTACCTGTGGCATCTACAACGGCGACTTTAACACCTGTGCGAAAGCCTGGATCCAGCCCGATGGTGGTGCGTTGTCCCGCCGGGGCTGCCAACAACAGATCGCGCAGGTTTTGGGCAAACACACGAATGGCTTCTTCTTCCGCATCCGCCCACAGGCGTTGCATCAAATCCAGCTCGATATGAAGGGCGATTTTGACACGCCATGCCCAACGTGCACATTCGATCAACCAACTGTCCCCCAGGCGGCCTAAGTCTTCCAACTTGAAGTGGTTGGCCACGCGCATTTCATAAGGGTGTGGATAGGGCGGATTGTCGGGGTCGCCCACCATCAAGGTCACGCGCAGGACTTCTTCTTTACGCCCCCGAAAGATTGCCAGCGCGCGGTGCGACGGTGCGTTTTTAAGGGGTTCGTGGTGGTCGAAATAGTCAGAGAACTTGGCCCCTTCGGCTTCTTTGCCTTCGACCACTTTGGCTGTCAACTTGGCGTCGTCCCACATGGCGGCGCGCAGTTGCCCCACCAGCTCCGCGTCCTCTGCGAACTGTTCGACCAAGATTTGTTTGGCCCCGTCCAGTGCTGCCGCGGCGTCGTTGATGTCGGCCTCTGGGTTGAGGAACTTTTCAGCTTCCACCTGTGGGTCCAGGGTCGGGTCGTCTTTGAGGCTCAACGCCAAGGGTTCCAACCCCGCTTCGCGTGCGATCTGGGCTTTGGTGCGGCGTTTGGGCTTATAGGGCAGGTAGAGATCTTCCAAACGGGCCTTGGTGTCGGCGGCGTTGATTTTGCCTTTGAGCTCGTCGGACAGTTTGCCTTGTTCGTCAATGCTTTTGAGGATGGCGGCGCGGCGCTCGTCCATTTCGCGCAAATAGCGCAGCCGTTCTTCCAAAGTGCGCAGTTGTGTGTCGTCAAGCCCGCCCGTGGCTTCTTTGCGGTAACGTGCGACAAAAGGAACGGTGGATCCGCCGTCCAACAGGTCAATGGTGGCGATCACTTGATTGTCGCGGACGTTGAGTTCTGCGGCGATTTTCTGCGCGATGGTGGGCAAGTTTGTATCCTCAAAATTCTAAACTGGAGAAGCTGTTTAGACCGATTCGCGGCTTCATTCCAGAAACAAAAAGCCCCCCGAAACCGGGGGGCTTTTCACCGAACGCTTCAAGTTCACCGAGTGTAGGATGGATGGCCGTAAAAGCCGTAAACCATGTGAACCGAACGAAACGTCCGAGGGGGGTCCGCTGCAAATCTAATTGATATCGACAATCTCCGGTCCCATTAGCGAGTTGGGAAGCCAGGTGGATATGGCCGGGATGTAGGTCACGAGGATCAAGAAGACCAACAAGATCGCCAACCAAGGCAATGATGCCTTCACCACCCGCATGAGCGACATACCTGTCACCCCGGCTGTGACGAATAAGTTCAGCCCAACCGGTGGCGTTATCATGCCGATCTCCATGTTCACCACCATGATGATGCCCAAGTGGATCGGGTCGATGCCAAGCTCCATGGCGATGGGGAACAAGATCGGCGCCATGATCAGCAAGATGGCTGAGGGCTCCATGAAGTTACCCGCGACCAGCAAGATGATGTTGACGACGATCAAGAACGTCCACGGCTCGAAACCGGCAGAGATGATCATTTCCGTAATGGCATGGGGGATGCGCTCAGTGGTCAACACGTGCGCGAACAGCATGGCGTTGGCAATGATGAACATCAACATGATGGTCACACGACCGGCGTCCATCAAGGTTTCGGAAATGTCTTTGTGAACAAAGATGCCCACAACCGTTTTCAAAAGAGGACCGCGTTT
Source organism: Magnetovibrio sp. PR-2 (assembly GCF_036689815.1). Lineage (NCBI taxonomy): Bacteria > Pseudomonadati > Pseudomonadota > Alphaproteobacteria > Rhodospirillales > Magnetovibrionaceae > Magnetovibrio > Magnetovibrio massiliensis. The sequence continues at coordinate 42,558 of NZ_JBAHUR010000021.1, forward strand.
CGCGCCTTTTTTCAGCGGGCCAATGTCACGATAGACAAAGACGGCGATAAGGTAGGCGTACACGGCGGCCACGGCAGCAGCTTCGGTCGGGGTGAACACACCGCCGTAGATACCGCCCAAGATGATGCCGATCAGCAGCAAGCCCCAGATGGCATCATTGAATGATGCTCTAAACTCGCTCCATTCCGGGAACGGTTGGCGCGGCAGGTTTTTGATGCGTGCGGTGATGTAGATGGCAACCATCAACATGAGCCCCGCCATAAGGCCGGGGATCACACCGGCCAAGAACATACGTCCAACGGACACATCGGTCGCGGCGGCGTAAACCACCATAACGATGGACGGCGGGATCAAGATGCCCAAAGTACCTGCGTTGGCGATCACGCCTGCTGCAAAGTCTTGGCTGTAACCGGCCCGAACCATGCCCGCGATGACGATGGAACCAATGGCCACAACGGTTGCCGGCGAAGAACCGGAGACAGCCGCGAACAACATACAGGCCAAAACCGACGCCATGGCCAAACCGCCATGGAAGTGGCCGACACAGTTGGTGGCAAAACGGATCAGGCGACGTGCGACGCCACCAGTGGACAAAAAGGCGGACGACAACACAAAGAACGGAATCGCCATCAAGGTGTAGTGGTGCATGGTATCAAACAGCTTGCCAGCCAATGACCCCAAATCGTCGCCGGAGAAAAACAAAATGGTTGAAACGGAAGCAAGACCCAAAGAGATGGCAATGGGTGTACCCAGCAAAAGAAGGGCAAAGAGAGTGACAAACAGGAAAGCGATGGTCATTGGTCATCTCCCTTCTTTTTATTTTCGTCTTCGATTTTGCGGGCCATTTCGACATCGTCATGGTGGCGCAGGTCTTCTGCGTTTTCATCGTCATGATCGGCGTAAGCCGCCATGGCGTCTTGCCCTTCATCGCCGAGCGTCATGCCCACTTCTTGTCCGGTGACAATGTGGTAAGCAATGACGAGCAAACGCCAAATCATGAGGGCGAAGCCAATGAGCAGCACAGATTGCGGAATCCACAGAGGGATTTTCAAATCTTCGGCTTCAATTTCGTATTCATATATAATGCCGATCACCTGATCCCAAGACCCATACAGCAACAGTCCGGAGTAAGTGACGCCAGCCGCAACCGCAACAAGACCCGCTGCGCGTTGGCCGTTCGGCGAAAAGAGTTTAACCAATGCATCCACACCAATGTGGGCGTGAACACGGATGCCGTAGGAAATTCCCATCAGCACCAACCAAGAAAAGAGGAAGGTGGTCAACTCAAGCGCCCAAATGGCGCCTGAGTTAAACACGTACCGTGCAACGACTTGGGAGAACGTCACCAGTGTCATCGCGGCGAGCAAGAACGCTAAGAAGCCTTCCTCTGCCTTGTGTAGATAATAAATGATCCGTGATGTCATGATGACGTCTCCCGATAGTCAGTCGTTAAAAGTTCTTACATGTTGCTCGAAACAGCAGCATCGATCAGATCTTTACCGATTTGATCTTCGAACTTCGCCCACACCGGCTTCATGGCAGCTTTCCATGCAGCGCGCTGTTCGTCGGTCAGTTGACGAACGGTGTTGTTCATTTTGTCAGCCATGATTTTAGCTTTGTTGGCTTGGTTCAGTTCGTAAGACAGCTTGTTGCGGTCGTCGGTCACTTGCATGAGGATGCCGTGCAGTTCGTCACGGATGTCAGCCGGCAGGCCGCTCCAGAAACGTTTGGAAACGATCACAGCGTAATCGATGATGCCGTGGTTGGTTTCCGTCACACCGTCTTGAACTTGGTAGAATTTCTTGGAGTAGATGTTGGACCAGGTGTTTTCTTGAGCATCCACAACGCCGGTTTGCAGTGCGCCGTAAACTTCTTTAAACGCCATTTTCTGAGCGCTGGCACCCAAGGCTTCCATTTGTGCAACCAAAACGTCGGATTGCTGAACGCGGAATTTCAGGCCTTTTGCATCAGACGGCATAACCAACGGTTTGTTGGCGGACATTTGCTTCATGCCGTTGTGCCAGAACGTCAGACCCAAGATGCCTTTCTTTTCCATGGAACGCAGCAGCTCTTGGCCTTTGTCAGATTTTTGGAATTTGTTCACAGCGTTGATGTCATCAAACAAGAACGGCAAATCGAAGATGCGGAACTTCTTGGTGATGGATTCAAACTTGGACAAGGACGGAGAGCCCATTTGCACGGATTTGCCTTTGATCAGTTCGATCAGCAGGTCATCGTCGTTGAACAAAGAGCCAGCGCCAAAGACTTCAACGCGAACTTTGCCCTTCATTTGTTCGTTGACGCGTTTAGCAAACTCGTTGGCGGCAACAGCTTTGGGGTGGGTGGAGCCGCCCGTCACGTGGCTGAACTTGATGACGATTTCTTTGGCTTGCGCGCTGACAGCACCCATCAAAGAAAAGGCAACAGCCGCGGCAACGGCGGTTTTAACGATACGCATATTGTTGTCTCCCGTTAGACTAAAAATTTCATCCGCCGAGCCAGTGGGGAGGCCCGCGGTGCCTATCCTTAATCAAAACGCATGCCAGCTATGCGCTTGCGGCATGAAGATTGTGACAAGATTATGAATTCATAGGAGAAATTGGCCTTAAGAGCCCTGCGTGGCAAAATTCTATCCACAGGCATATGTGCGGATTTCCGCTCACATTGGGAAAGGAACGTGTGCGGGTTTCCGCACAGTGTGTGGAATGGGGGACTATTCGGTGAAATCGTCGCGCTTAAGCCCATATTTCGTGAGCTTGTCGTAAAACGTCTTGCGTGCGACGCCCAGTGATTTGCAGGCTTCGGTCACATTGCCGTTGAGGTTGCGCAGCTCCGCTTCGATGAGGTTCTTTTCGAAGCATTCGACCCGTTCGTGCAGGTTTGAGCCTTGGAAGCATGCCGCTTGGGCATCCATAGAGGTGCTGGCGGTCGCGGCCATGCCAGGTAGGGGCGGCAAATCCAATACGAAGCGTTCCGCGGCGTTTCTGAGTTCGCGTACATTGCCGCGCCAGTCGTACTGCATCAGCTGTTCCGTCAATTGAACGTCGAGTTTCGGCGGTGTGCGGCGTTGGCGCGTGGCGGAGATGGCGCTGAAGTGTTGGAACAGGCTGGCGACGTCTTCTTTGCGATCGCGCAGCGGCGGGATGTTCAGCGTCATGACGGATAAGCGGTAATATAAGTCTTCGCGAAACTTGCCGTGGTTGGCGGCTTCCAACAAATCGATTTTGGTGGCGGCGATCACACGGATGTCCAAGGGGATGGCTTTATTGGCGCCCAAGGGTTCCACCGTGCGTTCTTGCAGCACGCGCAGTAAGCCCACTTGTAAATCCATGGGCATGCTTTCGATTTCGTCCAAGAACACAGTGCCGCCTTGGGCGTGTTCGAACTTGCCGACGCGGGCTTTTTGCGCACCGGTGAACGCGCCGGCGACGTGGCCGAACAGTTCGGATTCAATCATGGTTTCGGGCAGTGCGCCGCAGTTGATGGCGACGAAGTGTTTGTCTTTGCGTGGGCCAAAATCATGAAGGCAGCGCGCCACCAGCTCTTTGCCCGAACCGGTTTCGCCCATGATCATAATGTCGGCATCGGTCTGTGCCATGGTGTTGACTTGATCGCGCAGCGCCACCATGCCCGGTGCTTGGCCCAGCAACACGCTGTCGATGTTGGCGCGCGCGTTGAGCTTGTCGGACAAGCGGCGGTTTTCCATCACCAGCCAGCGGGTCTGCACCCCGCGCGACACCGCGTCGATAAAGCGGTCGGTGTCGAACGGCTTTTCCAAGAAATCGAACGCGCCGTCTTGCATGGCGTCTACGGCCATAGACACATCGCCGTGTCCGGTGATGATGATGACGGGAATGTCTTCGTCAATGGCTTTGACCCGTTTGAGGAGTTCTAACCCATCAATGCCGGGCAGGCGCACATCGGTTACGACAACGCCGTGAAAGCCACGTGATACGAGATCAATGGCATCCTCCGCACTCTCATAAGTTTGCGGCGCATACCCTGCCAAGTCCAACGACTGGGCGCAGGACAAACGGACGTGCTCTTCGTCGTCGATGACAATGATGGGGGTTTTTTCCAGCATGCGCTATGTCTCGGCCTCAACTTCGGGGCGGTCGGTGAGCGGGATGGTGAAGGTAAATTCCGCTCCGCCCTGTTCTAGATTATGCGCGGTGAGTTCACCACCAAATTCTTGAATGATGCCGTGAGAAATCGATAGCCCCAAACCTAAGCCCAGGCCGACGTCCTTGGACGTGACGAAGGGTTCGAACAAGTGGTCAATGATGTCTTCGGGAATGCCGGGGCCGTTGTCCGACACCCGCACAATGGCATTTTCCCAATCCGACATCAACGTCACGGTGACCGTTGGCGATGGGGTGTGATCTTGGGCATCGGCGGCGTTGTTGATCAAATTCACCAAGACCTGTTCCAAACGCACATTGTCGGCCATCACCACAATGTCGCCGGATGGAATGTCGATATTGAGTGTGACTTTGTCTTTTTTCAAACGCGGGCTGACGATGCGCAGGCAGTCATTGATAGCACTTTGAATGACGATGGGGCTGCGTTCTTCGGGGGCGGGGCGGGCAAAAATTTTCAGGCGTAAAATGATGTCGCCCATGCGCTCGCTGAGGCTGGAGATCAGGCTCAAGTTATCGCGGGCTTCGTCGGTGCGCCCTTTGTCCAAAAACTTCGCGGCATTGCTGGCGTATGACCGGATCGCCGTAAGCGGTTGGTTAAGCTCGTGGTTGATGCCCACAGACATCTGCCCCAGCGCCGCCATTTTGGCGGCTTGCAACAATTCGTTTTGGGTGCGGCGCAAGTCTTTGGTGCGTTTTTCGACTTGGCGCTTCAGTTCGTTGGCGGAATCTTCCAGTGTGCGCCGGGCGCGCTGTTGAACGTCTAAGGCCTGCAACAAACCGCGCCGGCGCTCAATTAAACTGAATAGAGCAACGGCAAACATGGCGATCACCAAGACCGAGGCCGCGGAATAGAACTGGGCTGTGTTGTGGATAGACGAGGTGTCCGCCAACAACCATATGCGCCAATCGGCACGCGGCAAGTCGTGATGGGTCGCCAAATAGCGTGCCGTGCGCCGGTCGGTGGGGCGGAAGGACTTGGTCCAAGGGGGGGAATCGCTCACCGTTTTAAACGGCAACGGTGCAATAATGCGATCGGCATAACGCCGGGTTTCCGCTAGGTCTTTTAAGGCTGTTTCGCTTGGCGTGCCGATGGACTTATACAGCCAGTCCGGTTTGGACGACAAAAATACCACGCCGGCATGGTCGGTCACGATGACTTCGTGGTCTTGCGCCTGCCACCCGGTTTCCGCTTGGGCGACATCGATTTTAACGACAACGACGCCACGCTTGTTGCCGTGGTCGTCAACGATGGCGTTGGACAGGTAATAGCCGCGTTGCAAAGACGTTGTGCCCAGCGCAAAAAAACGCCCGCTTCCGCCCGCCATGGCGTCGGTGAAATAAGGCCGGTAGCTAAAGCTACGTCCGACAAAGGTGACAGATTGGTCCCAGTTGCTGGCGGCAAGTGTCAGGCCTGTATGGTCTAAAACGTAGGTATCCGAAGCCTCGGAAACGGTGTTGTATTGTTTCAACAGTGTGTTTGCACGGTGGCGCAGATCTTTGTCATCTGGAACGTCCAACAACGCTTGGATGTCAGGATGCAAGGCGTAAATGCGAGGCAGCGGCTCGTACTTGCTCAACAGCTCGTTCAGGCCTGTGACATAGAGCGCGATGGTTTGGCGGCTTTGGTCGTAAAGATTGGTGCTGATCCAGCCCCGCCAGCCCACAAACAGGACATAAAACAAAACCGGCAACGCCAGCACCCACAGCACGTGGACCGGTTTGAACCAGGATTGCTTTTTGGGTGTGTCGTGCATGGTTATTGCGTTCGCCTTTGGCTGTCTGTGCAACAGCTTACCCGACGTCTTAAAAACGCGGAAGGGTGATCTCGACCTGAAGGCCGCCTTCGGGGCGGTTGGACAGTGTCACCTGTCCACCATGGGCATGGGCGATGGAGCGCACTGCCGACAATCCCAGACCTGTTCCGCCCGTTTCGCGCGACCGGGAGCCTTCAACACGCACAAAGGGGTCGAACACGCATTCTAACATATCTTCGGGGATGCCGGGTCCGTCGTCGACCAGGGTGATGGTGATGTCTTCATCGCGGCATGATAAAGTGATTTCGGCGTTCTCGGCAAAGCGTTCAGCGTTGCCCAAGACGTTCGCGATCATGCGCTTTAGCCCAATGGGGCGACCGGTGAAGGTGCAGTGCTCAGGCAGGTTCGTTTTGATTTGAGTGTTTTCAGCGAGTTCGCAAATCAAAGCACTTAAATCCAACGTGCTGGTGGGTTCGTTCGCCGCATCGTCGCGCGCAAATGTGAGGGTCGCGGCAATCATGGCCTCCATCTCGTCGAGGTCGGCCAGCATTTTGGCGCGCTGTTGCTCGTCGCCAATAAACTCAGCGCGCAGTTTTAAGCGTGTGATGGGGGTGCGCAGGTCATGAGAAATCGCCGCCAACATATGGGTGCGGTCTTTGATGAAAGCTTGCAGGCGGGCTTGCATGGTGTTGAAAGCTTTGGCGGCACGACGGACTTCGCGGGGCCCTTTTTCATCCAGGGGCTCTGCATTCACATCAAGACCTAAACGTTCGGCGGCTTGGGTGAAGCGGTCAAACGGTTTGGTTGCGCGGCGGCTGGCCCATACGGCCAAGATGACGACGATGAATAGAAGTCCCGCACCGGGTCCAAAGAACCGCGACCCAAACAAGCTGCGGATGGGTGGGGGCTGGGTCGCGAAGTTGATCCAGCTGCCGTCGTCTAAGCGCAGTGACACCACCATCAACCATCGATGAGACCATCGGTCGTGGTCATGACCTGGACCGAAACTGGGCCCTCGCCAATCGGGAGCGTGTCCCCACCGTTTGTCCCGCTTCTGGTCGGGTTTGCGCAACTTGGACCGTCCGATGCGCAAGGCGTCGTCTTCTATTGCGCCCAATTCAAGCTGCAAAGCGTCTTTAATAATGCGCTCACGCCAATCCAGTGGGATGGGCGGCAATGTGGATGTCGGTGTCCAGGTGATTTGAAAGGTCGGACCTTGGTACTGGCCTAGGGTGTCGAGGCGTTGGTTCGCGGGCGTTTGATCGATAATACTTGTGATCTTGGCGATGCGGTTAACCGCATGCCAACCGCCGACGGTTTCCAGTTGACCTTGGCGGTGAACATATAACAAGACGCCCATGATGGTTCCCACCACCATCAACCCCAAAACCAAAACGGCGCTGGTTCGTCCCCATATGGTGTTGGGCCAAAATCTAATCATGGGGACCCCTGGGTGATTTTTGGTGTGAACATATAACCTGTGCCGCGCACGGTTTTGATCAGACTGGGCTGTTTGGGGTCGGGCTCCAGTTTCTTGCGCAGGCGGCTGACTTGGACATCAATTGCACGATCGAACGGCTGGGCGTCGCGGCCGCGCGCCATGTCCAACAATTGATCCCGGTTTAACACCCGCCCTGGTTTAGAGACAAACACCTCCAACAGTTCAAACTCACCGCCGCTCAATGCTACCAAATTTCCGTCTGGGTCTGTTAGCTCTCGCGTGGCTGGGTCGAACCGCCACCCGGCAAAGTGCATGGCCCCGTCTTCTTCGGCTGGAACGGGCGCAGGGGTTTCAGCACGGCGCAGGACCGCTTTGATGCGCGCCAGAAGTTCGCGTGGATTGAACGGCTTGGGCATATAGTCGTCTGCACCCATTTCCAATCCGACGATACGATCCGTTTCTTCACCCATGGCGGTGAGCATGATGATGGGAATTTCGGATCGGTTAGCCCGCAGGTTCCGGGTCAGGGTCAAGCCGTCTTCGCCCGGCATCATCACGTCCAAGACAATCAAGTCGATGGCGCCCGCATCCAGCGCGTCCAGCATTTCGCGCCCATCGGCAGCGGTGGTCGCACGCAGGCCATGGTCTTTGAGAAAGCGGCTCAACAGATCGCGAATCTCACGATCATCGTCGACCACCAAAATGTGCGGTGTACGTTCCATAGCTTTACTATAACCCTTTGCTTTTGCTGGTGTGAGCAGAAGTTCGTAACCCAATGTAACAGGGCAGGGTTCGGTAACAAGGCGTTACACATTTCCCGGTTTGAGGACACACCCGGGTTACATCCCCCTGTTTGAATAGAAGCATAGAACGCACACAACGTTCCCGAAATCGGATACCTGAACAGGAGAAATTCTATGCAACGCAAAACAATCATCATCACCGCAGCCGTGTTGGGCGTCGGCGCCTTGGTCGCGGGCGGCGTCATGGCGAAAGCCAAATGTCAGGGCATGCATCGCGGCTATATGTCCAGCCCCTGCATGCAAGGGCCCGGAATGCAAGGGCAAGGTATGCAAGGCCAAGGCATGCAAGGTGGCGGTATGTACGGCTACGCCATGAAACACGGTCATGGCAAGGGCGGATGCCAGGGCCAAGCTCAAGCCCTCGACAAACCCCTGACGGTCGAAGATGTCCGCGCAAACATGGAACAACGTCTGCAATGGCGTGGCAATGATCGTTTGAAGGTCGGCGAAGTCAAAGACCTGGACGACAAAACCATCGTTGCTGAAATCGTGACAGTTGACGATTCACTGGTTCAGACCATTCAGATCGACAAAACAACGGGTCGTCCGAGGCGTCCCCAATAACACCTTCGTGTTCGGCTGTCATTCGTCCCATCCTTATGACGGCCGTCTCTCGGCAAAGGGTCCTTCGGGGCCCTTTGTCAGTTGGAGAGATGAATTTCTAAATACGGAAGCCAGCGCTGGTCAAAAGACATTTCGTCGCGCAAAGTTTCGTCGAAGGGGGCTGCATCAAATCTTCAGGCGGTGCAGCCAGTTCATTGAGATCAACCGCTTGGGCTTCACCGCGATAGCGTAATCCGTGGTTTCAAGTTTGAAGTACATTCCGTTCCAAAAGTTTGCGCCAAACTCTGACGGCTTTTTGAAGTGGCAGCAATATCGCACCCGATGCGCCCAATCCGGTTTTCAGGCCAGTTTTCAGGATTTGGCGGCGTGTAAAGCGTTTGGTCGTCATTGAAGCCAGTCCCCTTGAATGCGCGTCACCTTGCGGTTGCAGGTTTAATCCATCAATCAAGGATTTCAAGTTGGGCTTACCATTGTGGTTGCGCGTGTCACACGGCGGGTCACATAGGGCTTGGGTAACAAAAGGTCTGAGTGTTTTTGGGGGAAGTCTGACCATAAAAATAGCCGCTTACTCGTTCAACATTGTGAACAAATAAGCGGCTGTATTTGGCTGGGGCGGTAGGAGCCCCAGCTACTTTCTGTGGAAATCTATAAAAATCAATCACTTAATATTCTTGCCTTCAGCCTAAATACACACCCTGTGTTACCAGTCTGTGCGACCTCATTAGGGTTTGATTGTAACAGGTCTCGGTTTTGTTGAAATCCGGCTTCTTCACATATCAATTCAAGGGGGGGGGTATTCTGTTTTGGAAGGCAGAGCAGACATTTTCGGAGAAGTCACCTTATGTCTTAGTTTAGCCAAGGGCTGACATTCACGTTAAGAAAGGATTATACTTCGTAAATGACACAGTTTGAATTGCAGCGCATTATTTATTCCTCATCCGCATCTTCTGATATCACCCCAGAGGACATTCAAGCAATTTTACGCGTTTCACAGAGGAAGAATTCTCAAGTCGGAATAACAGGCGTTCTGCTGTTTGTTGAAGGCACCTTTATTCAAGTCATCGAAGGCTCACAGTTTTCGTTAGATCAATTTATGTGGGACATTCGCCAAGATCAACGACACGACAATATTGAAACCTTGTGCACGGAAACAATTCAGACACGTATGTTTCCTAACTGGTCCATGGCTTACATCGGTGATCTGAAACCGTTTAGCTCGATTAAGGGATTGAAATCCGCTGAAACCGTTATCCTAAGATTGCAAACAGAGAAGACGTTTGTCGGGGAATTCATTACAGGTTGTGTGAAAGCTCTTGAGCAAACTTCATAGAGTAATGAATCAAATTGATTTGAAAAAGCAGACACCCGAGTTCAGCTATATACCTGATTGCGGTAGTCTTGAGAGGCTACAGAAAACCGCAAGGTTTAGCGGTAATACCCCCATTATTAGGGGCCTCAATCAGTAGAATAATTATGCAGCCTTGGGCATCACCAAAGCCAGTTTCTGTATTGGCGTGATGCCGCCGATGGCCATGTTGGGCCGGTCGTTGTTGTATGTCCACAACCAAGCTGTGGCGGCTTCTTGCACCTCTTCGATGGTTTCAAAGATATATTGGTTTAGCCAGTCATAGCGAACCGTTCGATTGAACCGCGCGGCATTGAATGTTGCTTAAATCTTGCGTGATATTTGTTTCATGCATAACCTGTCAGCATCACGTTAAGACATCTGAGGAAATATTGTGCAAATTAAAGGCGAACCACCCCAAAAGAAGATTTATTACAAGGGGGACGTAATCTTCAACGAAGGGGACGTCGGAAACGCAGCCTATATCGTCAATTCCGGCGCCGTAGAGATTGTGAAGAAGGTTGAAGGTGAAAACATTCGCCTGGCTGTTCTGCATGAAGGCGAGCTGTTTGGTGAAATGGCCCTGATGGACGGCTCGCCCAGGATGGCATCTGCTTTCGCGTTGGACGAAACAGTTGTCACGCGCGTCACCAGTTTGATGTTTAACCATAAACTGGAACATGAAGACAAATTCGTGCAAGGGCTCTTTCGTGTCATGATGAACAATCTTCGTAATGTTCATAAATGCTACACGAAGCGGGCCAGAAGCGTTGAAGATCACATCGGGTCTTTGGAGTACCACACTTCTAAAATCGAAAAGTACCTAGACAAACCAGATTGCGCCCAAATCAGCACAGAGGCCCAGTCATATTTGAACGAGGTACACTCAAACCTCAAAGCCCTTAAAAAGGTCTTCGCAAACCACAAAGACCGCAGGAGCGGCGTTCTTGAAGAAATTGATTTTAGGAACGAACCTGATTGCTGAAACCAAACGCCCATTAGAGTGATGCAAGGTTGTCGGCTTTGGGTCATTTCCGGTAGTTTCAGGGCTGTCTGGATCATTGCTCTCCCTTAGCCAATGCATTTAAAATATGCTCTTTGAAACGGTCCGGAAGGAACGGTTTCTGGAGAAATGAGCTCACCTCATGATCAATAGCGTGCATGGGAAGGTCAACAGCATTATCGGCAGTTATGAGTATGAATGGGGTGGCATAGTGTCGCTTGTCGTCACGGATTTTTTCCAGCAGTTGAATCCCCGATAATCCTGGCATGTGCATATCGCTTATGATCAGGTCGAACGGGTCCGCAGTTTCTTCAATCAACGAATAGGCATTGTCGCCATTGGCTGCAGTTGTTACGTCAGTCAAACCCAGACTGTCCAACATAAGCCTCAGAAGTTCCTCCTGGCCTTGATCGTCCTCTACAAGTAGAATTTTCAGAGACTTGCTTAATAACAAAGCCCACCTCATGGGAAGAATGATTTTTGACTAATGCATCTATATTCAATTATATCTAGGGGACAACAAAATAAGCAATGCGTAACTCCAGGCCATCGCGCGTGAGGCCCGTTTTGAGAAAGAGCACTTGTTTGAGAAAGAGCGCCTGCAAATGACCGGCATGGGTCACAGGCGGTCATTCTAGCCGACCAATTTTCACGTCGGGTTTTCCGCAAATTTCGGACATTATGCATTTAATGGATTGG